>DATEGF010000207.1:0-2755 GCA_035280245.1 Allostellaceae bacterium | reverse complement strand
GCTCGGCGGTCTCATCATCTGGGGCCTACAGCCCGGGCCGCTGCTCTTCACCGAGAAGCCCGATTTCGTCTGGGGGCTCATCGCCAGCATGTACACCGGCAACATCATCGGCGTCCTGATGGTGCTGGCGTTCGTGCCGTTCTTCGCCGCGATCTTGAGGATTCCGTTCGCGATCCTCACCCCGCTGATCGTGGTCGTGTGCGCGATCGGCTCGTACGCCGTGCACAACAGCATGATCGACATCTGGTACATGCTGATCTTCGGCGTCGTCGGCTACGTGTTCAAGAAGCTCGACTATCCGCTGGCCCCGCTGGTGCTGGCGCTGGTCCTGGGCGACCTGGCCGAGAACGCGCTGCGCCAGAGCCTGATCATGTCCCAGGGCTCGCTGGTCATCTTCGTGTCGCGCCCGATCTCCGGCGTCATCACGGCCGCCGCCATCTTCTTCTTCGTCTTGCCGATCTTGACGCCGGGGTGGCGCCGGCTCCGCGGCACCGTGATGCCGGCACCGCGCAGCTCCTGATGGCGGTTCTCGTCGATCCCGAGTTCTGGATCCGCCTGATCGGCATCGGCGTGCTCAACCTCCTGCTGTCGGGCGACAACGCGCTGGTCATCGCGCTGGCGGTGCGCGCGCTGCCCAAGCACAAGCGCATGCTCGGGCAGGTGTGGGGCGCGGTCGGCGCCGTCGTGCTGCGGCTGATCTTCGTCGCCATCGTGAGCGTGCTCCTGCGGATCCCGCTGCTCCAGCTCGTCGGCGGGCTGCTGCTCGTGTGGATCGCGGTCAGGCTCGTCAAGCCGGAGTCCGGCGGCGAGAGCCAGGTGCGCCGCGGCGGCTCGCTCTGGGAGACGATCTGGATCATCATCGTGGCAGACGTGACGATGAGCCTCGACAACGTGCTCGCGATCGCCGCCACCGCCCACGGCGATATCATGCTCGTGATGTTCGGCATCGGCCTCTCGCTGCCGATCGTCATCTGGGGCGCCGGGCTTTTGGCGCTCCTGATGAACCGCTACGCGTGGATCGTCTGGCTCGGCGGAGGTCTCCTCGGCTACGTCGCGGGCGAGATGCTGATCGAGGATCCGGTCGTCAAGCGCAGGCTCGGGGAGGGCATGGGATGGCTCGATCATGCGGTGCCCGTCGGGATCGGCCTCGTGGTAACGACGATCGGCTGGTGGCTCGGGCGCGGCCGCCGGCACGTCCACGTTCCGGAGAACCTCTGAGTCGCCGATGAGCGCACCCGGCCGCCGGCCCGCGGACGATCACGGCGTCGAGCTCGGGCCGATCAAGTCGACGCGGATCTACGAGGAGATCGTCCGCCAGGTCAAGCAGCTGATCGCGGAAGGGCGCTTCAAGAGCGGCGACCGGCTGCCGCCGGAGCGCGAGCTCGCCGAGAAGTTCGTCGTCAGCCGCACCTCGGTGCGCGAGGCGCTGCGCGCGCTCGAGAGCCTGGGCCTCATCGACATCCGGCCGGGCGAGGGGACGTTCGTCCGCCAGGTCTCCGTCGACGCGCTGGTGGGCCCGCTGGCGCTGGTCATGACCTCGCAGCGGGAGGCGATCGGCGAGCTCTTCGAGGCGCGCCGGGTGCTCGAGCCCGCCATCGCCGCGCTCGCGGCGAGCCGCGCGACGCCGGACGAGGTGCAAGAGATGGAGCGGATCCTCGAGGACCAGGCGCGCGAGATCGCGGCCGGCCGCACCGGGCTCGCGCAGGACGCCGCGTTCCACGCCGCGATCAGCACCGCCGCGCACAACCGCGCGATCACCCGGGTCGTGCACGCGATCATGGACCTGCTGACGCAGAGCCGCGAGGAGTCGCTCAACACGCCGGGCCGGCCGACGCGCTCGCATCAGGACCACCGGCGCATTCTCCAGGCGATCGCGCGCCGCGACAGCGACGCCGCGCGGCAGGCGATGCTCAACCACCTGGTGGCCGTCGAGGCGCTCGTGCTCGGCCCGACGCCGGAACGCCCGAAGGGCGGCCGCTCGAGCGCTTGACCCGCCCGACGCGGCTCCGTATACTCGGCGCCGTGATACGGATCACGCCGCGAGTATCGCTCCTGGGATTGATTCTGCTGGTACTGCCAGCCCTGCCCGGAGCATCCGCGACGTAGATCGACACCGGATGCCGCGGGCAGGACGGCCCGTGGCACAGCGAACCTCAAAGGCCACGGATCGAGCGACCCGCGGCCTTTCGTGTTTCTAGAGCCCGGTCCCGAGAAGTCGGCGCACAGCAAAGAGAGGCGAATGAGAGCAGGCGCGGCGGTGGTAACGAGCGGTAGAATAATTGACACTGGTGCTCGTTATCCACTAACATCGCAAGACTTTTTTGGTCATCGGGACGGAGGCCCGCGCCTATGACGAAATACGTCTACTTCTTCGGTGGGGGCCGCGCCGAAGGCTCCTCGGTCATGCGGAACCTGCTCGGCGGCAAAGGCTGCGAGCTCGCGGAAATGACCAACCTCGGGATCCCGGTGCCGCCCGGATTCACCGTGACGACGCAGGCTTGGGCCCACTACAACCGCAGCGGGCACGAGTGGCCCGAAGAGCTGTGGGACCAGGTCCTCGAAAATTTGAACCGGCTCGAATCGGCCGCCGACAACGGCTTCGGCGACCCCAAGCGGCCTCTCCTCGTATCAGTCCGGTCGGGTGCCCGTGTGTCGATGCCCGGAATGATGGAGACCATTCTCAACCTCGGCCTGAACGACGCGACCGTCGAGGGCCTGGCGGCGCGAACGCGCAATGAGCGGTTTGCGTGGGATT
>DATEGF010000206.1:0-22389 GCA_035280245.1 Allostellaceae bacterium | reverse complement strand
GAGGGGGCGTAGCGTGGCGGCCGCGGGCCGTCGTGCGCGTGCGTCCATGCGGGACTACCGCCGGCGCGCGACCGAAGCCAGCGGCCTGAGCCGGGTCGGTGAATGGTGGGACTCCCTGCCCGAGCGCACCCGCTCGTGGATCCCGGTCATCATCGTCGTGACGCTGGCGGTGACCTACCCGTTCTACGTCAACAGCCTCCCGACGAACCTCCCGATCATCGTCCAGTTCCCGCCGCTCCACGACTCGGTGACGATCCTCGTCTTCGTGATGATGGCCGTCGGCCTGAACATCGTCGTCGGCTACGCGGGCCTCCTCGACCTCGGCTACGTGGCCTTCTACGCGATCGGGGCGTACACGGCGGGCTGGCTTGCGTCGGGCCAGTTCCAGCAGGTGCACTTCCACTTCGGCGCGATCGGCGTCCAATCGAATTCCGGGGGCATCCACATCTCGATCTGGCTCGTGCTGCTGATCGCGGCGATCGTCACCGCCGTGGGCGGAATCCTGATCGGGCTGCCGACCCTGCGCCTCCGCGGCGACTACCTCGCGATCGTCACCCTCGGCTTCGGCGAGATCGTGCCGATCGTCGCGCGCAACACGCCCTACCTGACGAACGGCGCCATGGGGCTCAACGGCGCGCTGCCGCCGCAGCTCTTCGGCTACAATTTCGGCGTCAAGTCGATGCCGTTCTATTACCTGGGCGTCGTGCTGGTCGTGTTCCTGATCTTCGTGAGCATGCGCCTCAAGGACAGCCGCGTCGGCCGCGCCTGGCTCGCGATCCGCGAGGACGAGATCGCCGCCGAGGCGATGGGCGTCAACCGCACCAAATTGAAGCTGCTCGCCTTCGCCGTGGGCGCGGGCTTCGCCGGCATGACCGGCACCTTCTACGTCGCGAAGCTGCAGACGGCGACGCCGGAGATGTTCACCTTCCCGGTCTCGGTCATGCTCCTGGTGATGATCGTCTTGGGCGGCATGGGCAGTGTCGCAGGCGTGGTGATCGGCGCGCTCTTCCTGCAGCTCCTGCAATCCTGGCTCCTCCAGGAGATGACCGGGTGGATTCATTCTCTGGGTCAGATTACCGGTATCGGATTCCTCGAGCGGGTCGACCTCGTCCAATCGATCGAGCTCATCTTCGGCGTCATCCTCGTGCTGATGATGCTCTACCGACGACAAGGCATCATCCCCGAGCGGCGCGCGGTGACCGCGCTCACCCACGCGCAGCAGACCGCGGTGCCGACGCGCGGCGCCATGAAGGGCGAGTTCAAGCCGCTCCACCACAAGACGGTCGATCCCAACAAGCCGCTCCTCGAGATCAAGGGGCTCGCCAAGGCCTTCGGTGGCATTCAGGCGGTGAAGAGCCTCGATCTCACGGTGATGCCCGGCAGCATCGTCGCGGTGATCGGTCCGAACGGCTCCGGCAAGACGACCTTCTTCAACCTGGTGACGGGCCTGACGCATCCGGATGGCGGCAAGGTCACGCTCGCGGGCGAGGACATCACGGGGCTCGGTCCGCACATCGTGGTCGAGAAGGGCATCGCGCGGACGTTCCAGAACCTGCGGCTCTTCCCCAACATGACGCTGCTGGAGAACCTTCTGGTTGGTACTCACACACGCACCGCCACGGGGGCCCTCGGCGCCGTCCTGCGCACGCCTGGTGTCCTGCGCGAGGAGGCGGCATCGCGCGAGCGCGCGCTCGAGGTGCTCACCATCTTCGGCAACCGCCTGATGCCGCGCCGCGAGCATCTCGCCAAGACGCTCTCTTACGCCAACCGCCGCCGGCTCGAGATCGCGCGCGCGATCATCACCGAGCCCGTGCTGCTGCTGCTCGACGAGCCCACCGCCGGCATGAACCCGACCGAGACGCTCGAGCTCACCGACCAGATCCGGGGCTTGCGCGATCGCGGCATCACCATCCTGCTGATCGAGCACAAGCTCAACGTCGTCAACGAGATCGCCGACAAGGTGATCGTGCTCGACCACGGCGAAAAGATCGCCGAGGGGAGCCCGGCGGAAGTCCACAAGAACGAGGAAGTCCTCAGTGCCTATCTCGGACGCAAAGCCACGGCAGCAGTCAGAGCCGCAGCGGCCGCCGCTTCTTGAATTCAAGGCGGTCGACACCTATTACGGCGAGCTCCACGTCCTCAAGGGCGTGAACTACCGGGTCGGCACGGGCGAGATCGTCTGCCTCCTCGGCGGCAATGCGTCCGGCAAGTCGACCACCATGAAGACGATCTTCGGCATCGTGCGGCCGAAGAACGGCACCGTGACCTACGCCGGCGAGACCATCAACAACATGCCGACGGCCGAGCGCGTGAAGCGCGGCATCGCGCCGGTGCCGGAGGCGCGGCGGCTCTTCCCGCGCATGACCGTGCGCGAGAACCTCGAGATGGGTGCCTTCTGCCGCGACGACAGGGCGGAGATCGAGGCGGACATGGACCGGGTCTTCGAGCTCTTCCCGCGCGTCAAGGAGCGGCTCGGCCAGACCGCCGGCACGCTCTCCGGCGGCGAGCAGCAGATGGTCGCCATGGCGCGCGCGCTGATGGCGCGGCCGAGCCTTCTTTGCATGGACGAGCCCTCGATGGGCCTCTCGCCCCTCTACGTCGAGCAGGTCTTCGACCTCATCCAGGCCATCAACAAGCAGGGCACCACCATCTTCATGGTGGAGCAGAACGCCAACATGGCGCTCTCGATTGCCACATACGGCTACGTCCTGCAGACCGGCGAAGTGGTCCTCCACGGCTCCGCCCAAAGCCTGCGCGAGAACGAGCTGGTCCAGCAGGCCTACCTCGGCGAGATGAAGGTCCAGTAGCGGCGCCTGCTTTTTTGCGGCGAAGCCGCAATTCAGTTGAACCACCAAGGCACCAAAACACCAAGGTAGCTTCGCGGCTGCGCCGCCGGCACATCGCCGGGCTGCCGTGCTTCGACGCCTTCGTGTCTTGGTGCCTTGGTGGTTCAAGGCTTCGCCAAGGTCTTCTGGTTTTTGCGGCTTCGCCGCAACGCTGCCCTTCGGGGGAGGGCATTGCGGTTGCCACCGCCCTGGCTCAATATTCCCCGCCTTGCCCCAAGGGGAGAGCCTCATGCCTGATACGCGCGTCAATTACGATCTCACGACCGCCCTCAAGGACAGCGAGCGGCGCTATACCGCCGCCAATCCCAAGAGCGAGGCGCGCTTCCGCAAGGCCGCGGAATCGATGCCCGGCGGCAACACGCGCACGGTGCTGCACTACAGCCCCTTCCCGGTCGCCTTCCAGAAGGGCGAGGGCCAGCGTCTCACCGACATCGACGGCCACGTCTATACGGATTTCCTCGGCGAGTACTCGGCCGGTCTCTACGGCCACTCGCACCCGAAGATCATGGCGGCGGCGGAGCGCGCGCTCAAAGGCGGCATCGTGCTGGGCGGCCCCAACGAGTACGAGGCGGACCTCTCGTCGCTGGTGAAGGCGCGCTTCCCCTCGGTCGACCTGATTCGTTTCACCAACTCCGGCACCGAGGCCAATCTCATGGCGCTGGTGACCGCGCGCGCCGCCACGGGCCGCAGCCACGTGCTTGCCTTCAAGGGCGGCTATCACGGCGGCGTGCTCGCCTTCAAGGACGGACCCTCGGCGGTCAACGCGCCTTTCCCGATGGTGATGGCGACTTACAACGACATCGACGGGACCGTAGCGCTCATCGAGAAGCACAAGAACGAGCTCGCGGCCATCATCCTCGAGCCCATGATGGGCGGCGGCGGCGCCATCGCCGCGGACCGATCCTTCCTGCAGGCGCTGCGCGACGCGTCGGGAAAGCACGGCATCGTCCTGATCTTCGACGAGGTCATGACCTCGCGCCTCTCGCCCGGCGGGTTGCAGGAGGTGCACGGCATCCGTCCCGACATGACGAGCTTCGGCAAGTACATCGGCGGCGGCTTCAGCTTCGGCGCCTTCGGCGGCACGCGGCACCTGATGGATCGCTACGACCCGACCAAGCCCGGCAGCCTCGCCCACGCCGGCACCTTCAACAACAACGTCATGAGCATGGCGGCGGGCGCCGTGGGCCTGCGCGAGGTCTATACGCCCGACGCCGCCCGCAAGCTCAGCGCCGCCGGCGAGAGCCTCAAGGAGCGGCTCAACAAGGTCTTCGGCGAGAAGAAGGTCGCCATGCAGGCGACCGGCGTCGGCTCGCTCCTCAGCATCCACTTCCAGCGCACCGCGATCCGGCGGCCCCAGGACGTGGACTCGGCCGACGAGAAGCGCGCGCTCTTCCATATCGAGATGATGCAGCGCGGCTATTACCTCGCCCGCCGCGGCTACATGGCGCTCTCGGTGGTGCTGGAGCCCAAGGACTTCGACGGCTTCGTCGCGGTGGCGGGCGCCATCGCCGAGGAATACTCGTCGGTTCTGAAGGACTGAGTCGGGGAGGGGTCGTAGACGTTTCGATCCCGGGCAATCGCATATGGCGACAATTTCTCCCTCTCCCCAGCGGGGAGAGGGCCGGGGTGAGGGGGCGTGCTCTCGGCGTAGCAAGATTGGCGTGCGTCAGAGCGGCTGCTCCCCCTCACCTGTCCTCTCCCCGGAGGGGAGAGGAATCAACTGCGATCGCTCTGCCTGCGCGGCGGAGGTTAAAGTGGGGGGCCATTCGGTCCAATCTCGTATCTCGCACGCGATCCGCATCGCACTCTTGACTCTCGTCACGCTCGGCCTCGCCGGCTGCCTGGTGAGCGAGGATCCCTTGATCTCGCCCGGCGAGGCGGCGTTTCCGCTGCCAGACCGGGCCAGCGCCGAGCGCTTCTCGCCCAGCTCCGACAACAACGGCTGGACGCACCAAGCCTACGACAGCGCATACCGCTCCGGCTCGACCTACATCATCAAGCGCGAAGGCAGCGAGGACGAGACGGTCCTCACCTTCAAGCGCATCGCGCAGAATACCTTTATCGCGCAGACCGGAAGCGGCGACGGCGGCTACATGTATGGCCTGCTGGTCCTCAAGGGCGACACGCTCTACGAGTACGACATCGATTGCGAGGACTTCAACGCCGCGCAGATGCAGCGCTACGGTCTCTTCAAGAAGGACGGCGATGACTGCGGCGTGACGTCCGCGCAGGGCCTGGCAGCCGCCTATCTCGACCAGCTGCAAAGAGGCCGGAGGCCCAACACGGCCTATGTGCTGCGCTGAAGATCAGGGAATCTCGTAGACCTCGAGCTCGTCGGCGATGCCGCGAAGCGCGCGCTGCTGGCGGACGGTGCTGAGGCCGCTCTCGCGCAGGATCGACGCCGTCTGTGGATTGCCCACCACCGGCGAGGTCGCGAAGATCGAGCGCGACGTGGCAAGGCCCTGGACGCGCGCGGCAACGTTCACGGTCTGCCCGAAGTAGTCCTGGTGATCGTTGAGCACGACGGCGAGACACGGACCCTCGTGAATGCCGATCTTGAGCAGCAGGTCCTCGCCGCCGCGCTCGGTATTGAGCTTGCGCATCGCCTCTCGCATCCGGAGAGCCGCCGCGACCGCCCGGTCGGGAGTCGGGAAGGTCGCCATCACGGCGTCGCCGATGGTCTTGACCACCGCGCCCGCCTCGCCCGCGACGATCTGGTTCAGGACCTGGAAATGCGCCTTCACCAGGTCGAAGGCGACGAGGTCGCCGACCCGCTCGTAGAGCTCCGTCGAGCCCTTGAGGTCGGTGAACAGGAAGGTGAGGCTCGTGATCTTGAGCCGCTGGTCGACGTCGAGCGTATCCGTGCGATAGATGTCCCGGAAGGTCTGGTTCGTGAGGAGCCGCTTGGCGGTGAGGAACGGCCGGCGTTTCCCGATCAGGTCGTGGAGCTTGTCGCCCGCGATCCATACGCCCGGCAGCACGCGCACGTCGGTGCGGTTCTCCAGTGCAAGGCGGAGTGGACCGGGACGCAGCTCCATCGTACCGGTCGGGGCGCGAACCCGATTGAAGACCAGCGACAGGTTTTGCCGGTCACGCGTCGGCTCGCCCTTGACGTCGATGAACTGCGCCGCGTGCGTCACGGGGTCGAACACGATCACGAACTCGGCCGGCAGCTGCAGCGAAAGCAGCGCCTTCTCGCCCGGCGGCAGCTCGATCTGCTCGAGCGTGATCTCGTCGATCAGCCGCTCGAGCGCGTCCTGTCGCGGCAGATCGACGCCCGAGCCCCAGAAGACCTGCCGGTAGTACTCGGCGGACGGCAGCTGATGCGGATTGTGCGCGGCGATCCGGCGCACCCGCGGGCTCACGGTGAAGGATACCTCCACCATCTCGTCGAGGGTCGGCTGGTAGCCGGCCGCGCAGAGCGCACAGTGATATTCGCTCTGATCGACGCTTTTCAGCGTCGCGCCCGCCTCGAGCACGCCGCCGCAGCCGGGGCAGAGCACGTTCCAGGAAAGGTCGAAGAGCCCGATCCGGGCGGCGTGCAGGAAGGCCGAGATGGCGGGTTCCTCGCCGATCCCGGTCGCAGCGGCGAATGCTAACGCATTGACGCGACAAAGCTCCCGGTCTTGCCCCTGCTGGACCAGCCGCTCGATCGCGCTGACGGCGTCGACATCGGCCGATTTCCGCAAGACCGCGAACAGCGCCTCAGTCTCGCTCATGGCCGAGAGCTTACACCCAAAGCCTAGCGGCCGATATGGCGCCCCTTGAGACGCAGAAGAGCCAGGAGCACGAGGCAGGCAAGCGCGAAGGCGCCCCAGATCCACCATGGCGCCGCCATGAGCTCGCGACCCAGCACCACCATGGTGACGACGATCGGCAGGATGCCGAGCGCCGTGGTCCAAAGGAAGCGCCACCACGGCACGCCCAGGAGCCCCGCCGCGTAATTCACGAGGTTGAAGGAGATCACCGGCATCAGCCGGATCGCCAGCAAGGGTCCGGCCGCGACGGGGATCGCCTCGAGCCTCGCCCAATACCGTGTCGGGACCAGGACTCGCACCGCGGGCCGCCCGAGCGCCCGCGCGAGCCCATAGGCGAGCACCGCGCCCAGCATCGCGCCGACCCAGGTCACCACGACGCCCCACCAGGGTCCGAACAGCATGCCGTTCGCGAGCGCGATGATCTCCGCCGGCAGCGGCACGAAGGAGTGCAGCACCATGAGCGCGATCGAGCAGAGCCAGGTCCAGGGCGCCCAGCTCCGCACCATCGCCTCAACGTCAGCGGTGCTCATGGCGCTCAGATCGATGCCGCGCGTGCGCAGCCAGAGCCAGGCGGCGATGATCGCCACGATAAGAACGAGCGCGAGGATTCCCGCTGCGGCAGCGGCAGTGCGTCCTTCGACTCGCGATGCTTCGCATCGCGGCTCAGGATGAGGGGATTGTTTGGATGGCATCACCAATGATCCTCATCCTGAGCCGCCTGCATTAGCAGGCGAGTCGAAGGACGCACCATAGCATGGACATAGAAGGGCTATCTGCTCATCCCGGTCGGCAGCTATAAATGAGCCAATCTGAAAAGGAGGACCATCCATGACCGGCTTCACGAACCCCGCGAAAGAGCGGCTCAAGAAGGGCGAGGTGGCGCTGGGCTGCGGCGTCCGGCTCGCACGCACCGTCGAGATCGCCAAGATGATGGCGACCGCGGGCTACGACTGGCTCTTCATCGACATGGAGCATGGCTCGATCGACCTCGACATCGCCTGCCAGATGGCGGTGGCGGCGCTCGACGCGGGGATCGCGCCGATCCCGCGCGTGCCCTCGGGCGAGTTCTCGATCGCGACGCGGCTCCTCGATGGCGGCGCCGCCGGCATCGTGATCCCTCATGTCGACACCGCCGACGAGGCGCGCGAGATCGTCGACCGGCTCAAATATCCGCCGCAAGGTCACCGCTCCGTCGCGGGCGCCATGGCGCAGTTCGGTTACCGACCGACGCCGCTCGCCGAGGCGACCCGCAGCATCAACGCCGAGACCCTGCTGATCGTGATGATCGAGACGCCGCGCGCCGTCGAGAATGCCGAGGCGATCGCGGCGGTGCCCGGCATCGACGTGCTGCTCATCGGCACCAATGACCTCTCGATGGAGCTCGGCATTCCCGGCGGTCTCGGCGATCCCAAGGTCGTCGCGTGCTACGAGCGGGTGATCGCCGCCTGCAAGCGCCACGGCAAGCACGCGGGGCTCGGCGGCGTCTACACCGAGGACCTCATGCAGAAGTACATCGCCATGGGCACGCGCTTCGTCCTCGGCGGCAACGACTTCAGCCTGGTGATGCAGGGCGCCCAGGCGCGCGCCAAGTTCGTGCGGGGGTTACCGGCGTCATGATGGGACTTTCTCGCGGCGAGCTCGGCGATGGAGCTAACGACAGCACGTGGAGCAGGATCGAGCTTGGCGCCACGAAAGCCCATTCTTTATGGGCGAGGCGCTCGCTCCAGCGCGATCGCTGAAGCATTCCGCCGCCAGCGAAGAATTTTGGAGCAAGGCATTGTGCCGGGGCAGCCGGGCCGCTCTCCGGTCAAAGTATGAAGGGCACGATAAGCCCGGCGAGGATGCGGCCAGGGCGAACATCCTCCTCCCCATATTGTCCCGCTTCGCCGGAGACGTTCATGGTCCCCACACACTGCCCCTTGAACATCACGGGGATGTTCATGATCGAGCCGATGCCCAAACTGAGGATCAGGTCGTGGTCGGGAAAGACGGCTCGGAGCTCATCCTCATTGCGCGCGATGAACGGCTTGCCCTCGTTGAGAACGATCTGACCCCAGCTCGTGTCCTGCTTCTGCTTGCGCCCGCCGACGGGATAGGCCGCGGGATTGCTCGAATAGACCCGCTCGACCTCGCTGCCGGCGGCGAGGAGGCGCATGACCGTGAAAAGCTTGTGTCGGAAAATGCGCTGGGCGAGCGCGTCGATGGCGCGCAAGCTCGTCTGCGGATCCCGGTCCCGAGCCGTGCTGTCGAGGATGGCGGCGATATCGCTCAGCGCCAGGACAGCTTTCCTTTGCGTCATCGGCGATGTCCGTTCCTTCGAAAGGCAGCCTGCAGATCGCGCTCAACCGGCCCGACACCGCGTGCGCCGGGCCGACGCGCCTAATCGAGCAGCGCGACCTTGCCGCTCGCGAGGTCGTAATAGGCGGCGACCACCTTGAGCTTGTCATCCTTGATGGCGCTCGCCACGACGGGCGAGGCGTCCGTGAGGAGCTTTGCCTGGATCTGCGCATTCGCCTTGATCGAGCTCTCGAAGTCGCCGTGAGCCTGATCGACCGCCGGGCGGATGTAGCGATAAAGGGCGCTGATCTGTCCCGGCACCGCCTTGGCCGCGATCGATGCTTTGACGGCGCCGCAGTTGCCGTGGCCCAGCACCATGAGCACCCGCGTGCCGAGGACCGCGACGCCGTACTCGATGCTCGCGATGATTTCCGACGTCGCGAGATTGCCGGCGACGCGGTTGACGAACACATGACCGATGCTCTGGTCGAACAGCAGCTCGACGGGCACCCGGGAATCCGCGCACGAGAGCACCGAGGCGAACGGCTCCTGCTTTTCCGCCGTGTTCTGCTTCAGGATCGCGAGATCCTCTTTGTAGAAAGTGAGGTGCTGGTCGACGAAGCGCTGATTGCCGTCCATCAGCGCCTTGAGCGCCGCGTCCGGGCTGAGCTTGCTCTGCGCGACGCTCGCCCGGGGTGCCGCGAATTCCACGCCGGCGCTTGCCAGGAGGCATGCGGCGACGCCGCCCACGCCGCCCCGCAGCACGTGCCGGCGAGACAAGCAACAGTCGGAGTCACCGTGGCTCGGTTGAATAGTCTGCACGCGGCCGCTGGCCGCGGTATTTCGAATAAGCATGCTCCCCCTCCCCGCATCATTCCCGAACGCTTCGGGATTTGACGCATGCTGAGGGGTCTTTCAGGCCGGAGCAAGGCCACTCCCACTTCACCGGACCCAGCGGGGAGTGGCGTGCCGTCTGAGCTTTCCGCTCTTGCCGCGGGGCGGGGTTATTAGCGGTGGAACAGCACCGGGACGGTCGCGGCCTCGGCGACCTTCTCGGTCGCGCGGCCGAAGCTGAAAAAGCTCTCGTCCATCTCGCCATAGGCTCCCATGACCAGGAGATCCGCTCCGAGGGTCATGGCTTCGGCCATCAGAGCCCGCGCGCGTGCGCGCGCGCTGAGGCCGTGACCGCCGTAGGGTCGCCACTCCGGGGTCTTGATGCCGTGCAGGCTGATATAGTTTTCGAGCCGGCTGTGATTCACCTCGTTGCCCGCATACTCGATGATGACCACCCGCTCGGCTTTGAGGAGAAACGGGCCCGCCGCCTTGATTGCCCGTGCCGAGGGCCCCTGGCCATTCCAAACGCAGACCACCTTGCGCGGCATTGCGGCGATCGGCGTCGGCGGCAGCCACATCGTCGGCACCCGGCCGGTCACCAGCGCCTCCTTGAGCTCATGGAGGCTGGCGTCGGCCAGGCCTTCTTCGCGCCCGAGCACCACGAGGTCGGCGAAGAGCGAATACTTCTCCAGCGTCTGATCGGGAGGCATGCCGGTTTCCCGGAAGCGGCAGGCGGGATCGCTGCCGCACACCGCCGCGAAGGCTTGCTTCGCGCCCTCCGGCGAATACGCGCTGGCCACGAGCTGGAGGGCGGCCACGGCCATGCCGGGGTCGTCGACCATGGTCGCCGCGGCAGGCAATGGCGCCGTCGGATGCGCGACGATGAGTTGGGCGCCGAGCGCCTTTTGCAGAAGGACAGCGGACTTGAGGCCGTTCACGGACTGCGGTCCACCATCCAGGATGGTGAGCAACGATTTCATCGAGAGATTTCCCCCTGTGGTCGCTAAGAAAATTACAAGCGTCCCCGCCGACAAGCTCCCCATGATCGGCAGGGAAACTCCCCTCTGGTCAGCGACGATGACCGGGGCGACCGTAGCATGAGACGCGCTACGGCAAGTCGTCTTTCTTGAGCCGCCAGACGCTGCTCCAGCCGCCGGCGATCGTTAATGTCGCGGGGAGCGTCTCAAGCCGCTCGAGCTCGGCTCTCGCAACCGCGGGCGTGATGGGCTCGGCGCTTATTGAAATGTCTCCCCGGGAGCGCCGTCTCTGCCCGGCCTCAGCAAATGATAGAGGATGATGGCGCCGAACGTCGCGGTCGCGATGCCGCTCAGCGTGAAGTTGCCGAGCGGGAGGGTGAGATCGCCGGCGCCGAGCGTGAGCGCGACACCCACCGTCAGCAGATTGCGTGGATCGGAGAAGTCGACCCGGTTCTCGACCCAGATCCGCCCCGCGGTCGCGGCGATGAGGCCGAATACCACGATCGACAGGCCGCCGATGACCGGCTCGGGAATCGTCAAGACGAGCGCGCCGATCTTGGGCGAGAGCCCGATCAGGACCGCGATCAGCCCGGCGACCATGAAAACCAGCGTCGAGTAGATGCGCGTGACGGCCATCACGCCCATGTTCTCGGCATAGGTCGTGACGCCCGGACCGCCGAACGCCGCCGAGAGCATGGTGGCGATCCCGTCGCCGAGGAAGGCGCGCCCGAGCCAGGCGTCGAGCGGGCGCCCGGTCATGCCGCCGATCGCTTTGACGTGGCCGAGATTCTCGGCGACCAGGATGATCGCCACCGGCGCGATGAGCGAGATTGCCCGGCCGTCGAATTCCGGGGCGGCGAAGCTCGGCCAGGCGAACCAGGCAGCGTCGGCGAGCGGCGCAAAATCGATCGGTTGGCTCAGGCCGAGGCCGTTCGCCAGCGCGAGATAGAGCAGGTAGGCCGCGCCGCCGCCGGCCAGGATCGGGAGGCGCCGGGCGATGCCCGACGCGTGGCAGGCCACCGCGGCCACCGCGACCACCGTGGCGATGCCGACCCAGGTGCCGAGCGGATTGGCCGAAATATGCTTGATCGCGATCGGCGCGAGGTTGAGGCCGATGATCGCCACGATCGACCCGGTGAGGACAGGCGGCATCAGCCGCTCGATCCAGCGGTAGCCCGCGAGCTGAACCAGGATGCCGATCGCCGCGTAGAGCGCGCCCGCGGCGAGGATGCCTCCGAGCGCAATGCCGACCTCGGGATTAGGGCCGGAGCCGGCGTAGCCGGTCGCAGCGATCACCACCGCGATGAAGGAGAAGCTGGTGCCGAGGTAGCTCGGCACTCGGCCGCCGGTGATCGCGAAGAAGATCAAGGTCGCGATGCCCGAGAAGAAGATTGCCAGATTGGGGTTGAGGCCCATCAGGATCGGGCCCAGCACGGTCGAGCCGAACATCGCGATGATGTGCTGGATGCCCGCGACGATCGTCGGACCCGCCGGCAGGCGCTCCTCGGGCAGGACCATGCCCTCGGGCTTCAGAGCCCACCGCGGAAAGAAGCTATCGCTCTTCGATACCGTGCTCGACATGCGCTGCCCCGCGCCGATCGCCCCCTGCGAGTTTATGATCTTGGCGCCGATCCCGACAGATGGCGCTCGCTCAGGTCGGGCAGATGTAGCCCGTCCCGGCCGGCGACTTGAAGCAGCCCACGGACTCCGGCAGCACGTGCTTGGGGATCCAGAGCACGACGTCGGGGAAGAAGATGCAGAACGCGATCGCCGCGAAGAACACCACGTAGAGCGGCAGCGAGCGCACCAGCGCCACCGAGAAGCGCACGTCCACGAATTTCGCCGCCATCAGCAGCGCGAGCCCATAGGGCGGCGTGATCAGGCCGAAGGCGAGCGTGGTGATGATCACCACGCCCATGTGCACGGGATTGATTCCGCCGATATCGGTGAGCTTGTTGATGATCGGCATGAAGATGATGATCGCGGGGATCGCGTCGACGAAATCGCCGATGATCACGAAGGCCGCTACCAGCAGGAACATGATCGTGCGCGGATCGGTCCCGGCGGCGTGTGTGATCCACTCGGAGACCTGGTCCGGGCCACGGAGATAGGCGAGCATCCAGCCGAAGGCCGAGGCCGCCGCCACCGTGATGAGCGGGATCGAATAGAGCAGCCCGGTCTTGATGAAGTCGAACGGCAGCTCGCTCACATGCCGCCAATTGAGGCAGGGGATGGCGACCACGAGGATGTAGACCACGGCGACCAGGCCCGCCTCGGTGGGGGTGAACCAGCCGGTCAAGATTCCGCCCATGATGATCACCGGGATCACCAGCGGCAACGCCGCGTCCTTGGCGGCGTTGAAGAGGCCCATGAAGGACGAGCGCGGCGTCATGTGGCCGACGGGCCCGAAGAAATAGCTGTAGATCATGAGCCCGATGCCGACCAGCACGCCCGGCACGATGCCGCCCAGGAACAGGCCCGCGATCGAGACGTTGCCGGTGGCGCCATAGACCACCGCCATGATGCTGGGCGGGATCAGATTGGCCATCGTGGAGGCTGACGCGATCAGCGCCGCGATGAAGCCGGCGTCGTACCCCTCTCTCCCCATCGACGGCGCGAGCGTGCGCGTGAGCACGGCAACGTCGGCGGAGGATGAGCCCGAAATGCCCGAGAAGAACATGCTGAAGAGCGTCACCACCTGCGCGAGGCCGCCGCGCAGGTGGCCGATCATCGCCTGCGAGAGGTTGATCATCCGGCCCACGACATTGGCCGAGGTCATGAGCTCGCCGACCAGCAGGAAGAACGGCACCGCCAAGAGCGCCTCGGAATCGACGCCGTTGAAGAGCTGCGCGATCATCGAGGGGAAGCTGATCGGCGTCAGCGCGGTCGCCACCAGCACGCCGGCGATCAGGCTGAACGCCACCGGCACGCCCAGGTAGCCGAAGGCCAGGAACAGGAAGCCCATCAGCAGGAGGATGAAGCCGCTGCTCATGCCGGGCTCGCTCGCCTACTCATAGCTGAGGACGCGCTCGGGCTCGGCCTTCGCGGACTCGAATCCGTTGCGCCAGCCGTTCCAGAGCTGCTCGACCGTGAACAGCATGATGAGTGCGCCGGAGATCGGGATCACCGCGTAGTAGGACGCGAGCGGCGTCATCGAGGGCATGCGGAAATTGCCGAAGCCCTGCAGGAAGTTGATGTAGCCGAAATAGGTCATGCAGAAGCCGACCGCGAGCACCACGCCGCGGTTGAACGTCTCGACCAGGCGCCGTGCCATGCCGTGCATGGTCTCGGTGATGGCGGAGAGATAGAGGTGGTCGTTGCGCCGCGTCGCGGCAGCGGCGCCGATGAAGATGCCGTAGACGAAGAATGTGCTGGTGACCTCCTGGAGCCAGAGCCACGGGCTCCCGATCGTGCGCGTAAGCACGTCGAAGAACACCGAGGTGCTGAATCCGATAAGACAGATGCCGCAGACCACCATGGTGAGCGCTTCGAGGCCGTCGAGCGCCCGCCATTTCAAATGGTGCTGCGCGTCGATGACGAGGCGGCTACGCCAATTCATCGTGCCCCCGCGATCGTTCGGAGCGGCGCAAGAAAAAGGCCGGCGAGGGGCCGGCCTTTCTCCAGGCGAGCCGTGGATCCCGCGCCCTCACTGGACCGCGCGCACGAGCTTCAGGAGCTCGACCGCGTGCGGGCCGAGCTCGCCGGCGATCTTGTCCTGGATAGGCTCGGCCGCCTTGACGAAGCCGGACTTGTCGACGTCCTTGACGAACTTGACGCCGATCTTCTCGAGCTTCGCCATGGACTCGTGCTCGAGCTCGATGGCGCGGGTGGGCTCGAGCTTGTTGACCTCGTCGGCCGACGCCTGGACCCATTTCTTCTGCTCGTCGGTGAAGCTGCTCCAGGCCTTGTCGCTCACCCAGATGCAGTTGTTGTTCGCCTCATGCTCCGACATCGACATGATCGGCGCCACCTCGTAGTGCTTGTTCGAGAGGTAGACGTTGACGCCGTTCTCGGCCACGTCGACCACGCCGGTCTGCAGCGAGGTGTAGACGTCGCCGAAGGGCATGTGCACGACTTGCGCGCCGTAGGCCGGGAAGAGCGTATCCTCGGTCGGCGTCGCCTGCACGCGGACCTTGAGGCCTTTGATGTCGGCGATGTTGTGGATCTCTTTCTTGCTGTAGAAGTCGCGCAGTCCGAGGGTGAGGAGCGTCAACACCTGCGCCCCCTGCACCTTGTCCTTCACCATGCCGCGGAAGGCCGCCAGCACCTTGGGATCCGTCACCGCTTTCTTGAGATGGTCCTCGCCCTTGAAGACGAAGTGGATCGAGAAGACGCCGGCTTCCGGCACCACGGTCGCTGCGTTCGCGGTCGAGGTGATGATGAAGTCGATGTCGCCCGTGCGGATCTTCTGCAGCATCTGCGGTTCCTGGCCGAGCTGCGCACCCGGGAACTGATCGATGATCATGGTCCCCTTGCTGAGCTCGTTGAGCTTCGCCGCGAAGGTGTCGCCGGCGAATCCATAGGCCGTGGTGTGCGGCTGGTCGTAGCCGAAGGTGTAGTGCTTGGCGCTCTGGGCGCCGGCATCAGGAACCGCGACCAGCGCGCTCCCGAGCGCCAGCACGCTCGCGAACAACAGAGCCCGATTGACCCGCATGTGACCCCTCCCCCGATATGTCGCGCCTTCGCCGGACTGGCGGGCGTGCCGAATTATTGTGTCGGATCAACTCTATTGATGGGTTGTGCCAGGGGCAAGCGGGGAATCGGCCGCCGCATGGGTGATGCTCGGGTTTTCCGCTCCGCACCGACCGCTGAGCGGGATACGCTAAGAAAACTCTAGGGGAGCGAAGCCCATGCCCAACACGCCCATCACCCTCACCTGCGCCGATTACCCCCGCATCATGCCCCTGGTCACCGGCGACGTCTCGCCCGAGGGCATCGATCTGACCGTGGTCCACGGCCGGCTCGGCTCGTGGGCGGATCGCGCGGAGATGCTGCGCCGCGCGCTCCAGGACACGACGGTCCATGGCGGCGAGGGGTCGGTGGCGCAGCACCTCTATCGCGTTGCCAAGGGCGACAAGAGCTTCATTGCGCTGCCCGCCTTCGTGCTCCGCAACTTCACCGCGCGCGACCTCTATGTGCTGAAGGACGGGCCGATCAAGAGTGCGAAGGATCTGCCGGGCAAGCGTCTCGGCATCTACAGCTGGGCCGCCAGCGGCTCGGTCTGGTATCGGCATTTTCTCCGCCACATCGAGGTGCCGCTGGACTCGCTCCAATGGTGGGTCGGCACCATCGACGGGCCCGCAACCTGGGTTCGCGACAAGTCGCTGCCGGCGCACGTGAAGCAGCCGGCCGAGGGCCGCTCGCTCTCGGACATGCTGCTCGACCGCGAGCTCGACGTGCTCTACTCGCCGCCGCGCCCCAAGCGCTTCCACCCGACGAACGGCCCGATCGTGCGGCTCTACTCGGACGTCCGGCCCATCGACCGCGACTATTTCAAGCGCACCGGTGTCTACCCGCCGCAGCACCTGATCGTGCTCCGCCGCGACGCCTGGGAGCGCGATCACTCGATCGCGCGCCGGCTCACCGACGCCTTCATCCGCTGCAACGACGCCTTCGAGGCGCAGCAGTGGAGCTTCCCCTACTCGTCGCCCTGGGAGGACAGCGAGCTCGAGGAGACCCGCGCGGTGATGGGCGAGGATTCCCACCCCTACGGCGTCGAGAAGAACCGCCGGGCCATGGAGGCCTTCTGCGCCCAGGCCCATGAGGCGGGCCTGGTCGACCGCCGCATCGGCGTCGAGGAGTATTTCGCGGAGTTCCTCGAGTCCTGAGGCCGCTTGCTGCCGCCGCCTGCCGCCGGTACTGTCTAATACGGTATTACGGCATGGCGGACGGCAGCCCATGGCGACCCCCGAGCTCCCCTCCTCGCTCCGGATCAAGCGGCAGACCACGACCCTGCGCCAGCAGGTGCTCGAGGCGCTCCGCAACGCGATCCTCGATTTCCAGCTGAAGCCCGGCGATCGCCTGGTCGAGCGCGAGCTCTGCGCCATGACCGGCGTCAGCCGTACCAGCGTGCGCGAGGCCCTGCGCCATCTCGAATCCGAGGGTCTGGTCGAGAACGTCTCCCAGCGCGGACCCACGGTGGCGACGCTCACGGTCGAGGATGCGCGCCAGATCTACGAGGTCCGAAGCGCGCTCGAGGCGCTCGCGGGCGCGCTCTTCGCCGCGCGCGCCACCGACGCGCAGCGCCAGGCGCTCGTGGCGCAGATGAGGAAGCTCGAGGACGCTTTTGCCAGCGGCGACCGTCGCCGCATCCGCCAGCAAACCTCGCGCTATTACGACGTGCTGCTGGAGGGCTCCGGCAACCGCTTCGTGGGCGACATGATCCGCGGGCTGCAGGCGCGCGTCACCTTCCTGCGCTCGACCTCGATGTCGCATCCCGACCGCGCGCCCGCGAGCCTCGCGGAGATGCAGCGCATCACCAAGGCGATCCAGAAGCGCGACCCCAAAGCCGCCGAAGCCGCCTGCCGCGCCCACATCGAGGCCGCCCGCGATGCCGCGCTGGCGATGCTCGTGAAGGGCATGCCGACGGCTTAAGCCGGCTCAAACCTCCCTCATCCTGAGCAAGCGAGCCTTGCGAGCGCGTCGAAGGACGCACGATGACAGCCCACAATCCCGATGGCTACGTCTACGTTTACATTCTCCGATGCGCTGACGGCTCGTACTACGTTGGCATTACGCGTGGCTCGCTGGAGACCCGAGTCTCACAGCACAATGAAGGCACGTTCGGTGGCTACACGTCATCACGACGCCCTGTGGTGCTCGTATGGCAGCAGGAATTCCAGCGCCTGACCGATGCGATCGCGGCGGAGCGCCAGATCAAGGGTTGGAGCCGTGCAAAGAAGGAGGCCCTGATCAAGGGTGATTACGAGCTACTGCATCTCCTGTCGCAGCAGTACGCGACTCGAATCCGGAGTTAGCGCCGTGCGTCCTTCGACGCGCTTCGCTTGCTCAGGATGAGGGCCTTTCTTATTGCCACTTCCCATAGTCCTCATCCTGAGCCGCGCCCAGAGGGCGCGAGTCGAAGGACGCACGGCGTTCACCCTTGCCATAATACCGATGCTGGTATTATGGTATGCCAAACTCATATCGAGGAGGCGGCGCCATGAAGATCGGCTATTTCGCCAACCAGAACGATCTCGGCCTCAAGAAGCCGTTCCACCAGGTGGTGGCGGAGACGCGGGAGATCGCGCGCACCTGCGACGCCGCGGGCTGGGATTCGATCTGGTTCACCGAGCATCACTTCGGCTTCGAGGGCTATGAGGTCTGTCCGAACCCCGTGCTCATGAGCGCGGACATCGCCGCGCACACCAAGCAGATCCGGCTGGGCCAGGCCGCCAACATCGTGACCTTCTGGAACCCGATCCGGCTCGCCGAGGACGTGGCCATGCTCGACCACATGAGCGGCGGACGGGTGGAGGTGGGCCTCGGCCGCGGCCTCTATGGCCGCGAGGCGCTCAACCTCAACAAGGCCGCGGACACCCGAAACGAAGAGCAGAACCGCGCGATCTTCGAGGAATCCGTCGAGATCCTGCGGCGCGCCTGGGGCAACGACTATTTCGATTTCAACGGCAAGGTCTACCGCTATCCCGAGCCCAACTACGCCTGGGACCATGCGCTGAGCCCCAAGTCCGCGACCTACCAGAACCTCGAGACCAAGGAGCTCACCAAGCTCGCGCTCGTGCCGCGGCCGCTGCAGCAGCCGCATCCGCCGCTCTGGCAGGTGATCGACACGCCGCGCTCGATCCAATGGGCGGCCGAGCACGACCTCCAGGGCATGTTCTGGATTCCGCCGGTCAAATCGCTCAAGGGCCGGTTCGAGCTCTATCGCGATACTGCCGCCAAGGCGCGCGGCCGCGATGTCGCGCTCGGTGAGGGTCTTTGTCTCGTCCGCGACATGTACGTCGCCGAGACCATGGAGGAGGCGAAGCGCGCGGCGGGCGAGGGCATCCTCGCCTATCTCCGCTGGGTCTGCCATTGGCGCGGCCTGGGCAATCACCTGATGCCCGGCGAGGAGCTGCCGAAGACGCCCGGCAAGCTCGACGCGCTCACGTACGACTGGCTGCATCCGCGCAACCTGCTGTTCGGCACGCCCGACTACATCGTCGAGAAGATCCAAGAGCTGCAGGAGACCCTGAACCTGCAATACCTCCTGGTCTGGTCGTCGTTCCCCGGCGTCAGCCACGACAAGGTCATGCGCAGCCTGCGGCTCTTCAACGAGGCCGTGCTCCCGCGGATTCGGCCAAGACCTCGCCAGAATGTCCTTGCGTCCTTCGACTCGGCGCTGCGCGCCGGCTCAGGATGAGGGCCGTTCTTATTGGCACGAAGAAAAGCACCTCATCCTGAGCCGCGGCCGTCCGGCCGCGAGTCGAAGGACGCACGACGGTCGTCGAGTGTTGGCGGCGAATAATATCGACGGCACGCACCTCCGCGCCACCGGCGCGGGGGTGCCGCTGGTGCTGATCCACGGCGTCGGCCTCGATCTCGAGATCTGGGAGCCGCTGGTGCCGCTGCTGCAGCCGCGCCGGCGGCTCATCCGCTACGACATGCGGGGCCACGGTCTCGGCGCCAAGCCGCCCGGCCCCTACCGGCTCGACGATTTCGTGGCGCAGCTCGAGGGGCTCGCAGCCGCGCTCGAGCTCGACCGCTTCGACCTCGCGGGCTTCTCCATGGGCGGCATGGTGGCGGAAGCCTTCACCGCGCGCTTCCCCGAACGCGTGCGGCGCCTGGCGCTGCTGCACACCGTGCACGACCGCGGCCCCGCCGAGCGCGCCGCCGTCGCCGCACGGTTGGCCCAGACGGAAGCCGGCGACCTCGACAGTGCCATCGAGGCCGCAATCGCGCGCTGGCTCAACTCGGCTTTCCGGAAGGCTCACCCCGAGGCCGTGGCGGCGATCGAGCGCCGCATGCGCGGCAACGACCGCGAGGCCTATCTCGCGAGCTATCGCGTCTTCGCCACCGCCGACGCCGAGGTGCTCCCGCTCCTCGACCGCATCCGCTGCCCGACCCTGGTACTCACCGGCGAGCACGACACCGGCTCGACGCCCGAAATGGCGAGGCGGCTGACCGCGCATCTGCGAGACGCCACCCTCGCGATCCTCCCGGGCCTCCGCCATCTCGCGCTCGTCGAGGCTCCGGCGCAGGTGGCGACCGTGCTCGACCGGTTCCTGACGCTGCTGTGAGCGGCGCCACATGACGGCAGCCTGAAGTACCGGTACGATGGCGCTCCCCTGATCGGGCGAGGGCCATGAGCACGGATCCCGCCAAGCTGAAGGCGGCCGCGACCTACAACGCCGCCGCCGACCATTTCGACGACGAGCCGCTCGGGTTCTGGTCGCGCATCGGCCGGCGGACGATCGAGCGCCTCACGCTCTCGCCCGGCGCGACCGTCCTCGATGTCGGCTGCGGCACCGGTGCGTCCGCGCTGCCGGCGGCCCAGAGGGTCGGCCCCGGTGGGCGCGTGATCGGGGTAGATCTGGCCGAGCGGCTGCTTGCAATCGCGCGTCAGAAGGCAGCAGCCCAAGGCCTCGCCAACGCCGAGTTCCGCACCGGCGATATGGAGCGGCTGGGATATCCCGATGGCCACTTCGACGCCGTGGTGAGCGTGTTCTCGATCTTCTTCGTGCCCGACATGGTGCGGCAGGCGCGCGAGCTCTGGCGTATGGTGCGGCCGGGCGGCAGCCTCGCGATCACGACCTGGGGTCCGCGCATGTTCGAGCCCGGAACCACCCACTGGTGGGACGCGGTGCGCGCGGTGCGTCCCGACCTGGTTCCCGCGGTCAGCCCCTGGGCCCGCATCACGGAGCCGCCGGCCGTGCGCGACCTCATGCGCGAGGCGGGAATCGCCGACGTGGAGGTCGTGGCGGAAGTCAGCACTCAGCGCTTGCGCTCTCCGGAAGACTGGTGGGCGGTGGTGCTCGGCTCCGGCTTTCGCTGGACGGTCGACCAGCTCGGACCGGAGGCGGCCGATCGGGTGCGCAAGGCCAATCTCGCACACATGCGCGGCATCGATGCCGTCGAGACCAACGCGATCTACGCGACCGCGCGCAAGCCGGGCTGATCAGCGGGAGAAAATGCGGCTCAATTAGGAGACGTGCTAGCCTGGGCGCATGGCGCGCGGCGAGTATTGGAACGAGGAGATCGAGACCATGCCGGCGGACGCGCGCCGGCGGCTCGAGGCTGAGCGGCTATCCGAGCAGATCGCTTACAATTACCGTACCAGCGCCTATTACCGCGAAAAGCTGGACTCCGCCGCGGTGAAGCCGTCGGACATCCGCGACGTCGCGGACCTCGCGCGCATCCCCTTCATGGAGAAGCGCGAGCTCGCGGCCTCGCAAGAGGACGGCACGCTCCTCGGCATCAACCAGTGTGCGCCGCTTACGGAGATCGTCCGCATCCAGGCGACCGGCGGCACCACCGGTCAGCCGCTTCGCATCGGCTGGACGCGTCGGGACATCGCCGACTACTACGAGATGGCGGATCGCGCGCTCTGGGCCATGGGCTGCCGGCCCGGCGACATCGTGTTCACCACGATGAACTTCAGCCTCTACGCCGGCGGGCTCAGCGATCACCTCACCTTCGAGAATCTCGGCGCCACCGCGATCCCCTATGGCGTCGGGCAGAGCGAGCGGCTGCTCCGGATGATGGCCGCGATGAAGGACGATGTGTGCCTCTGGGCCACTCCTTCCTACGCGGTGCGGCTCGCCGAGGTCGCGCGCGAGATCGGGCTCAACCCGCGCGACGCCGGCATCGCCAAGGGCTTCTTCTCGGGCGAGGCCGGCATGCAGGTGCCGGGCTACCGCGAGGCGATCGAGGCGACCTGGGGCATGCGCGCCTGGGACATGTACGGCACCGGCGAGCTCGCGCTGCATTCGGGCGAGTGCCGGTACAAAAACGGCGTGCACTATGGCGGCACCGGCTTCGCGGTGATGGAGCTGATCGATCCCGACTCCGGCGCGGTGCTGCCGTTCGTCGATGGCGCGCAAGGCGAAGTCGTCTATACCTCGATCCGCCGCCAGGCCTGCCCGCTCCAGCGCATGCGGAGCCACGACTTGATGCAGGTCTTCACCGAGCCCTGTCCCTGCGGGCGCACGAGTTTCCGCTTCAAGGTGCTGGGCCGCTCCGACGACATGATCATCGTCAAGGGCATCAACGTGTTCCCGCTGGGGATCCAGGCGAGCCTGATGACGCTTCGGCCGCGCCTCACCGGCGAGTTCCAGGTCGAGCTGCCGCGTCCGCCGCCCATCGACTACGCCGTGCCGATCAAGGTCGAGGTCGCCCGCGATGTGCCGGCCGGGACGCATGCCGATCTCGCGCACGAGGTCGCGGCGACGGTTCAGCGCATGCTGAATTTCACCGCCGCGGTGACGCTGGTGCCGCACGGCAGCATCGCCAGCGACAAGAAGATCCGGCGCGTCATCCGCGCCTACCGGGGAGAGCAGCCATGAGCGAGGTGGTCGAGCTCGAGATCCGCGACGGCGTCGGGTTGATCGCACTCAACCGGCCCGAGAAGCTCAACGCCATCAACGACGATGTGCTGATCGGATTGCGCGCGGCGCTGGTGCGGCTCCGCGAGGATGAGTCGGCGGGCGCTGCCGTGCTCCACGGCCGTGGCCGCGCGTTCTCCGCCGGCGGCGACAT
>DATEGF010000205.1:0-2676 GCA_035280245.1 Allostellaceae bacterium | reverse complement strand
GCGCTGAAGCGCGATCTCCTGGTGCGGGCGACCGTGGTGACACCCAACCTCTCCGAGGCCGAGGCCCTCACCGGCATGACGGTGCGCGATATCGACGACATGCGCCGCGCCGCCGAGATGCTGGTGACCCTCGGGGTCAAGGTCGCGGTGGTGAAGGGCGGGCACCTCGACAGCGAGACGATCTGCGACCTGGTCGCGACCGAGGACGGTGCCTATACGCTCGCCAGTCCGCGCATCGAGACGCGCCACACGCACGGCACCGGCTGCACGCTTGCCTCGGCGATCGCCACCGGTCTCGCGCAGGGTATGGAGATGCGCTCCGCCATCGAGCGCGCCCGCCGCTACCTCATCGCCGCCCTCGAGAGCGCCCCCGGCTACGGTCAAGGTCACGGGCCCCTCGATCACGCCCACACGGTCTCGCTCGACGAGTGGGGCGCGGGCTGAGCGCAGATTTTCGGCCTTTCTCCTGCGTTTTTCGCCCTTCGCGGGACAAAAATTGGCTTTATTTGAGAAAGCCAAACGGCTCATCACGCTGATCGCGCGACCGAGTTTGGCTTCGTTTCGTAATTTCGAGTCTCCCCGTGCGACCGGCGCGTCTGGCGGCGCTCGAGCATGGCGTAGGCGCGCTGGATGAGGCGCTCGATCGCGACCTCGTAGCGCGAGAGCTGGGCCAATTTGTCGGGCGCGCCGGCGGAAGCGATCGCAAACTTGTCCCAATAGTTGTGGGTGCGGGCCTGGCTCAGCCTGATCGCGCCCACCTCTGCCCGCCAAAGCCGGCGCAGCCGCCACGTCGAGACCGCGATGCACTCGACGAGTTGCTCCTCGACCGCATCGGCGGGTGCCAGAGTCTCGCGCAGCTCCGCATTGAACTGAGCGAAATGACCGAAGTCCTCGTCCTCCGCCATCAGCTGCTTGGCGGTAAGACCGTGCCGGAGCGCATTGAGCCGCGCGCGCTCCTTCCCGCGCTCGGTCTTCGGGCCCGTGCTCTTCTGCGCATTGCGCCGGTTTGACTCGATCTTCGCTTCGCTGGTCATGAGGTCTCCGCACCGGCAAGGCTTGCGAACGCAAGTAGAACGCAAAATGCGTGCGATGTCAAGTCCTCGCGCAAGCATTCCGAGCCGGCGCTATTGAATCACGATTCGCTCGCGGAGTTGGACTGGGGCCGCGTATTTCCGTGCCTCGAAGGTTTCGGAACCATCGCCGCCAACTTTACGTAACGAAGACTGGACGCGAACTGGAGCGCGACTTCTTCTCGACCGAGCTTGCACCGCCGGCCGGAGAGCAGTGGGAGCAGAGCGATCTTCCTCGGATGTTTCTACGGCTCGCGGCGAGCGTCCTCGCGCCGGATGATCTTCGACCTGCCACCGAATGCTGCTATCGTCCCTGCATGATCGCGATCGACAAGCAGCAGATCGCCGGCGCCGAGGTGGCTTTGCCCTGCGCCGAGCTCGAGGCGACGCTGGCGTTCTTCCGGGATCGGCTGGGGTTTCAGCTGCAGGCGATCTTTCCGGCGGATGCGCCGGCCGTCGCGGTGCTCGCGGGGCATGGCCTCAGACTCCGTCTCGAGCGGAGCGGCGAGGGTGCGCCGGGGTGCATTCGACTGCTCTGCCGCGAGCCCGAGGCCGTCGCTGGCGGCGAGCGCGTGCTCACGGCGCCCAATGGCACGCGCGTCGAGCTCGTCGAGGCGGAGACGCCGATGGTGCTCCCGCCGCTCAAGCCCGAGCTCGTGATCTCGCGCGCGAGCGGGGAGGGCGCGTTCGATGCGGGGCGCGCCGGCATGCTCTATCGCGATCTGATCCCGAGCCGGCTCGGCGGCCGGTTCATCGCCTCGCATATCCGCATCCCCACGGGCGGGCCGGTGCCGGATTACGTGCATTTCCACAAGATCCGCTTCCAGATGATCTTCTGCCGGACCGGCTGGGTCCGCCTCGTCTACGAGGATCAGGGTCCGCCCTTCGTCATGGAGGCGGGCGACTGCGTCCTGCAGCCGCCGCAGATCCGCCACCGCGTGCTCGAGAGCTCGGCCGGGCTCGAGGTGATCGAGATCGCCTGTCCCGCCGTCCACGAGACCTTCGCCGAGAACGTGATGACGCTGCCGACCGCGCGGCTCGATCCGAGCCGCGACTTCGGCGGCCAGCGGTTCCTCTGGCACGTCGCGGCGAAGGCGCGCTGGCAGCTCTGGCGCGTGCCTGGCTTCGAGTGCCGCGACACCGGAATGGGCGAGGCGACCAAGGGCCTCGCGGCGGCTCGCGTCGTGCGGCCGAAGGGTGCCTCCGACATGCCGCGCGCGACGCACGCCCGCGAGTTCCAGTTCTTCTTCTTGCTGGATGGTAGTGCGACGCTTATTTGCAGCGGCACGCATCCGCTCGCCTCGGGTGACGCGCTCACGATCCCCGCGGGGTTGTCTTATGCGATGAGCGAGTGCTCGGATCAGCTCTCGCTGCTCGAGGTGACACTGCCGGACTAGGGATTGTCGAACCGCCCCCTCACCCCAACCCTCTCCCCGTTGGGGAGAGGGAGCAGGCAAGAGTTCGTTCGTTCTCCCTCTCCCCTCGGCTCCCCAACGGTGAGAGGGCCGGGGTGAGGGGGACCCGTGAACCCGAAAACTAAATCACAGACAAATCCGCCTCCGGCGGCCGTCGGAGCAGCCCGGCGATGCGCTCGAGGCCGCGCATG
>DATEGF010000204.1:0-19842 GCA_035280245.1 Allostellaceae bacterium | reverse complement strand
GGAGATGGATTTCGAAACTATGGAGCTTTCTTCTCGGCCATCTCCCAAACGCCCCTCGAGCGTGGCGCGCTCCTCTTGAAAGAGGCGGATCAGCGCATCCATCACGGCGCGCACTCGCGGCAACGCGCGAAGGTCGCGGTGCACCAGGAGCCACTGATCGATCGCAACCTCCGATAGGACTGGGCCTACGCGGCGAAGCGTCTCGTCGGCGTCGCCGAGATAGCACGGCAGCACCCCGAGGCCCGCGCCGGCGCGCACGGCCTCGTGGAGGACGAGCCAGTTGTTGGTGCGGACCTGTGGGCGCGCGCCCTCCAGGAGCTCGAGCATCCAGCTCTGGCCGGGCATGTACTCATGCTCGTCGTCGAAACCGGCCCAGGGCATGCGTCGGAGCGCGTCGCGCGAGGCGCCGGCGACATCGAGATCGCGGCCGCCATAGACCGCATAGGCGACGCGGCCGAGCTTGCGCGCGACGATGCTCGCGATGTCCGGCACCTGCTCGCGGATCAAGAGGTCGGCCTCGCGTCGCGACAGGTTCGCGAGCGTGTGGCTCGCGGCGAGCTCGAACTCGACAGAGCTCAGGGTCTCGCGCAAGCGCGAGAGGTGGCGGGTGAGGAAGACCGTCATGGCCTCGCCGGCGGAGATGCGGACCGAGCCGTGGGTAGTGTCGCCGAGGCCGACGCTCCGGCGCTCGATCGCCTCCGCGGCGCGCTCCATCGCGCGCGCGTCGGCCAGCAGCTCCTCGCCGGCCGACGTCAGCACGAACCGGTCCGGCAGCTGATCGAACAGCCGCGCGCCGATCGCGTCCTCGAGCGACTTGATCCGCCGGGCGACGGTCGGATGGCTGACCGACAGCTTGCGCGCCGCGGCCGTCAGGCGGCCCTCGCTCGCGAGCGTCAGAAATACCCGAAGGTCGCCCCAGTCCGCGCGCATAAGCCTTTCGGCCTCCATCGGGTCTGCACAAAAACGTACAACAGACCCTCGAAATAGTCGAGTTCAGAACGGCAGCGTTCAGGCTATTTTGCTCTCCGCCAAGGTCTATTCTGCGTCGTCGAGGAGCGCTTATGCATTTCGAGCCGCGTCTCTGGATCTTCACCGAGGGCGTCCGCGTGCGCATCCTCTGGGCGGTGCTGGTGGGGCTCGTGGCGGTCGGACTCGGCGTCGCGCGGTTGGGATTGCTGGGCTGGCTCATCGGCGAGATCTTCGCGGGCCGCGATCTCGGCTCGCTGACGCTGCCGATCGCGGGCATCGCGGGAGTGATCGGGCTCCGCGGCGTGTTCGAGCATTGGCGCACTATGATCGCTCACGAGACCGCCGCTCGGGTGCAGCAGCGGCTCCGCCGCCGCGTCTATGACCAGATCGCGGCGCTCGGTCCCGCCACCATCGGCGCGCAGCGCTCGGGCGCGGTCACCCTGTCGCTGATCGATGGCGTCGAGCAGCTCGAGACTTATTTCGGCCAGTTCCTGCCGCAGTTCCTGATCTCGCTGCTGACGCCGCTCTTGATCTTTGTGGTGGTGGCGTTCATCGATCTGCCGGTGGCCGCGGTCATGCTGGGTTTCGCGGTGGTGGCGCTCTTCGCGCCAGCGATCTGGCACAAGCGCGAGTCCGCCAACTCGCTCGCGCGTCAGAAGGCCTACGCCTCGTTCGCGGCGGAGTTCCTGGACTCGATCCAGGGCCTCGCAACGCTGAAGGCCTTCGGTCAGAGCGGGGCGCGCGCCAAGAAGCTCGAAGTCGAGGCGCGCGAGCTTTTCCAGCGCACCATGTGGGTGCTCGGCAACAACGTGGCGGCGCGTGGCATCACCGACAGCGCAATCGCGAGCGGCGCCGCGGCCGCCTTGGCGCTGGGCGCGATTCGGGTGAGCGGCGGCTCGATGTCGCTGAGCGCGCTGCTGGTGATCCTGATGCTGGGGGTCGAGATCTTCCGGCCCATGCGCGAGCTCCGCAGCGTCTTGCACCAGGGCATGGTCGGCATGTCCGCGGCCCAGGGCATCTACCAGCTTCTCGACGGCCGCCCGGTGGTGGCCGATGCGCCGCCGGCGGCGATCCACGGTCCGCTCCAGCCGAACATCGCCTTCGAGGCCGTGCAGTTCCGTTATCCCGGTGCGCGCGGGCTCGTGCACGACGGACTCGACTTCAAGGTCGGCGCCGGCGAGCGCATCGGCATTGTCGGCGGCTCCGGTGGCGGCAAGTCCTCGATCGTGCGGCTGCTGCTGCGCTTCTACGATCCCGAGGCGGGCGCGATCCAGCTCGGTGGCCGCGCTCTCCGCGCGCTCTCCTTCGCGCAGATCCGCTCGATGATCTCGGTCGTCAATCAAGACACCTTCCTGTTCCACGGCACGGTCGAGGAGAACATCCGCCTCGGCAATCCCGACGCCAGCGAGAGCGAGGTCGAGGCGGCGGCGCGGGCATCGAACATCCACGATTTCGTCCTCACGCTGCCCCAGGGCTATCGGACCGTCGTCGGCGAGAAAGGGGTAAAACTCTCGGGCGGCCAGCGCCAGCGCGTGGCGATCGCCCGCGCACTCCTGCGCAATGCGCCGGTGCTCGTGCTGGACGAGGCGCTCTCGGCGGTCGATGCCGAGAACGAGGCGGTGATCCAGGAGGCGCTCGACCGCCTCATGCGCGGGCGCACCACACTGATCCTCGCGCACCGGCTCTCCAGCGTGATCGATTGCGACAGGATCCTGGTGCTCGACCGAGGTCGTGTGGTCGAGAGCGGCCGGCACGACGATCTCATGAAGACCGGCGGCGTCTACGCGCAGCTCATGGCCGAGCAGGCCCGGGAGTCGCGGGCGCACGCGCCCTCGGATGTGCTCTCGGACGGCGCGGCCGCTCCAGCGGCGGCCGCCGACATTCGCGGCGGCGCGGTCAAGACCGTGACCGAGGGCATCATCAAGGCCGAGGGGCTCAACTGGCTCGGCCTTATCGTCGCGCTCATGAGCGTGATCGTGCCGTGGCGCGGCAAGCTCACGGTGACCTTCACGCTGGGCGTGCTGCGGGTCGTCGCCTTCATCGGTGTGGGTGTCACCAGCGCGCTCGCGGTGCTCGCGCTCAAGCACGGCACGCCTTACACGGGCTGGCTCTGGGCGCTCGCGGTGCTGGCGCCGCTCTCAGGCGTGCTGCACTGGCTCGAATCCTGGATCGCCCACGACATGGCGTTCCGGTTGCTATCGGAAATGCGGATCGACGTATTCCGCAAGCTCGATGCGCTGGCGCCAGCCTATCTCGTGCGCCGGCGCACCGGCGATTTGATGGCACTCGCGACCCACGACGTCGAGCTCATCGAGTACTTCTTCGCTCACACGGTGGCGCCGGCCTTCGTCGCGATCCTGGTGCCCGCGGTCGTCATGGTCGTGCTGGCCTCGGTGAGCTCTTGGCTCGCGCTCGCGCTGTTGCCGTTCCTGCTTGCGGTCGGCTTGAGCCCGTTCCTGATGCGCAAGCGTGTCGATCGGCTCGGCTCCGAGGCGCGCGAGGCCGCGGGCGAGCTCGGCGCTTTCGCGGTCGATAGTGTGCAGGGCCTGGGTGAGATCGTGGCGTTCCAACAGGAAGCGGCGCGGGGCCGCAAGCTCGACGCGCTCTCCGCGCGCTATATCCGGCTGCGCCTGCCGTTCTACGGGGAGCTCACGCTGCAGCACACGCTCCTCGAGGTCTTCACCGGTCTCGGTGGGTTGGCGGTGGTGGTGACGGGCGGCGCGCTGGCCGCTGCGGGCGCGATCGACGCGGCGGTGCTGCCGCTGCTCACGCTGCTCGCCATGGCGGCGTTCCTGCCGGTCTCCGAGATCGCCCAGATCGGTCGTCAGCTCGCGGATACGCTGGGTGCGACTCGACGCTTCTACGCGCTCGCCCACGAGCCCGTCCCTGTGACGGATGGTCCGGGCGTTCCGCCGCGCGCCGGCGCGGCGTCCCTCGCGCTCGACCATGTGCGCTTCGCCTATCCCGGGCAGAGCCGTGCCGCGCTCGCCGGGGTCGGCGTCGAGATCCCCGCGGGCAAGACCGTGGCGCTGGTGGGGCCCTCCGGCGCCGGCAAGACTACGACGGCGCATCTGCTGATGCGGTTCTGGGATCCCGACGAGGGCCGCATCAGCCTCAATGGCGTCGACCTTCGCCAATACGCCCTCGACGACCTGCGCCGCCAGATCGCGCTGGTGGCGCAGGAGACCTATCTCTTCAACGATACGCTCCGGAGCAACATCCTGATCGCGCGGCCCGACGCCAGCGAGGCGGACCTACTCGCCGCGGTCGAGCACGCGTCGTTGGGCGACCTCGTGGCGACGCTGCCAGAGGGGCTCGACTCTCTGGTCGGCGAGCGTGGCACCAGTCTTTCCGGTGGCCAGCGTCAGCGCGTCGCGATCGCGCGCGCGTTCTTGAAGGACGCGCCGGTGCTGATCCTCGACGAGGCGACCTCGCACCTCGACGCGCTCAATGAGCAGGCGGTGCGGCGCGCCCTCGACCGGCTCAAGGCCGACCGCACCACCATCGTGATCGCGCATCGGCTCTCCACCGTGCGCGATGCCGACCTGATCGTGGTGCTGGATGGCGGCCGCGTCGCCGAGAGCGGCACCCATGAGGCGTTGCTGGTGAAGGGCGGGCTCTACGCCCAGTTGGTCTCGCGTCAGCTCGCCGCGGCTTACGCGCCGGCAGCACAATAGCAACGGCGCCGTCGGTTTTGCTTTCGCGGCGCTCGTGCTACATGAGCCCGCATGATCGCCGACGACCTCGTGCGTCCGTTCGAGATCGAGCCCTTTCACCTGCGCGGACGTTTGGTCCGCCTGGGGCCGCTGCTCGATCGCATCATCGGGCAGCATTATTATCCGCCGGCGGTGGGCGCGCTCCTTGGCGAGGCGATCGCGCTCGCCGTGGCGCTCGCCAGCACGCTCAAATACGACGGCGTCTTCACACTGCAGACGAAGGGCGACGGCCCGATCCGGCTGCTGGTCGCCGATGTCACCACCAGCGGCGCCGTGCGCGGATACGCGCAGTACGACGCCGCGAGGCTCGCGGAAGCGGAGGCGACTGGCGCCGCCTCGGTGCCGCGACTCCTGGGCGCGGGCTATCTCGCCTTCACCGTGGACCAGGGCGAGGATACCGAGCGCTATCAGGGCATCGTCGCCCTCGAGGGCGCGACGCTTGCCGAATGCATCCATCACTATTTCCGGCAGTCCGAGCAGATCGCGGCCGGCATCAAGGTCGCGGTCGATCGCGGCGCGGACGGGGCCTGGCGCGCGGGCTCCCTGCTGATCCAGAAGCTTCCCGATGACGAGCGCGCGGAGCTCCTGGGCACGCGGGAGGAACTCGAGGACGGTTGGCGCCGCGCGCTGATCCTGATGGGGTCGGCGACGTCCGACGAACTCACTGATGCCGCGCTCTCGCCGGAGGGGTTGCTCTACCGGCTTTTTCACGAGGACGGCGTCCGCGTGTTCCGGACGCATGCGGTGCGCGCGGAGTGCCGGTGCTCGCGCGAGCGGATTGACCGCGTGCTGCGCTCGCTGCCGCTCGACGAGCGCCAGGGCCTCGGCGAGGCCGACGGATCCGTCACCGTAACGTGCGAATTCTGCAACACGAGCTACCGATTCGACCGCGACGCCGTCGCGGCGATCGAGGCGGGCTGAGCCAACGGATCGGCAGCTCGGACGCCATGAATTTGCCCAAAAGTAGCGTGAGCCTCGCCCCATCCCTCCGAGCCGGAGATGATCGATGCGCCTGTCGCTTACGGCAATGATGATATTGGCGGTCCTCGCGAGCCCGCTTGCGGGCTGCGGCGGCGAGCCACCGCCAAAGCAGAATTTCGCCGACTTGCGCTTCACGAGCGAGCCGCCGCTGCGGATCGGCGTCGCCGCGATCGAGATCAACGACGAGTACCGGCCGAATTTCGACCCGCCGCACTACGAGCAGCGCCTGCCCATCCCGCTGCCGCACGTCGCCGACAACTGGGCGCGCGACCGGCTGCAGCCGGTCGGCACGAGCGGCCGGGCAGTCGCGGTGGTGATCGACGCGAGCGCCGTCCAGATCAATCTGCCGAAGGAGACCGGGATCAGCGCCACCTTCACCAACCAGCTCGACACCCAGTACCACGCGCGCGTCGGCATCCGCATCGAGGCGCGAGATGACCGCGGGGGAACCATACGGATGGCCGAGGCGCACGCCGAGCGGGCCGTGACCACGGTCGAGGGCACCACCCTCGACGAGCGCGACCGCATGCTCTACGGGATGGAAAGTGAGCTGATGGCCGACCTGGACCGCCAGCTCGAGACCCAGATCCGGAACAACTTCGGCAACCTGGTGCAGTAAGGTGCGAAATCCATCGCCCCTATCGCCGACCGGGGACTCAGACGTTGCTGACCGGGATCGCCGTCGGGCCGCCGATGAAGGCGAGGAACTCGCGGCGCGTGCTGGGGTCGTTGCGGAAGCCGCCGAGCATGTGACTCGTCACCATGGAGACGCCCGGCTTGTGGATGCCGCGCGTGGTCATGCATTGATGGGCGGCCTCGATCACCACGCCCACGCCGCGGGGCTGCAGCACCTCGTTGAGCGTGCTGGCGATCTGCACCGTCATCTTCTCCTGGATCTGCAGGCGGCGGGAATAGACTTCGACCAAGCGCGCCAGCTTCGAGATGCCGACCACGCGGCTCTTGGGCAAGTAGGCGATATGCGCCTTGCCGATGATCGGCGCCATGTGGTGCTCGCAATGAGATTCGAAGCGGATGTCCTTCAGGACCACCATCTCGTCGTAGCCCTCGGTCTCCTCGAAGGTACGCTGCAGGAGATCAACCGGGTCGGTGTCGTAGCCGTTGAAAAATTCCTCGTAGGAGCGCGCCACACGGGCTGGCGTCGCGCGCAGGCCCTCGCGCGCGGGATCGTCGCCCGCCCACTCGATGAGCGTGCGAACGGCGGCCTCGGCTTCCTCTCGGGACGGACGGCGGTGCGGCTTGGCGGCGTTGGTCTTGCGAAAGGGAACCGGCTTCGGCGCCATGACACGAAAACTCCTGATGCGGAAAACGCGGCGCGCTCGGCGCCGGCATCCTAATTGAGACGGATCGCCTGGTGCGGGCTGTCCAGCGAGAAGGCCGGGATATCCACGGCGAAGCTTTCGCCCGCCTTGGTCTCCATCTCGTAGCTCCCGACCATGATGCCCGAGGGCGTGGGCAGCGGCGTGCCGCTGGTGTACTCGAAGGCCTCGCCCGGCTTGAGGATCGGCTGCTCGCCCACGACGCCGGCGCCCTTCACCTCCTGCTGGCGGCCCATCGCGTCAGTGATCCGCCAGTGCCGACGCCGCAGTTGCACCGTCTCGGGGCCATGGTTCTCGATCCGCACGTGATAAGCCCAGACGTAGTGGTCCTCGGGTGGCGAGGATTGATCCTCGAGGTAAAACGGCTTGACCACGACCTTGATCGACCGTGTGGTCGCGGAATAGGCCGTGGCGCCTCGGCCAGCGGACGGCTTAGCAGGAGACACGGACGTCACCACCATCGGTCATCTCGTCATATTGTATGAGATATGTGGTGCGTCAAGCGGTTAGGCCAGATCGGCCTACTCGGCCGGCGCGGGCTCCGCGCGCGTCATGCGGGCGGCACGGACTTTGCCGACCCGGAAGGCGGTCGCGATCGTGAGGGTGAGCGCCGTCGCCGCCAGTACGAACACCATCCGCGGCTCGCCTCGGTCGAGGAAGAACCCGAGCACCGGCGGCGTCACGGCGGCGCCGAGGTCGAGGCCGGAATAGACGAAGCCGAACACCTTGCCGGTGGCGCCTGGAGGCGTGGCGCCGCGCACCAGCATGTCCCGCGAGGGCGTGGTGATCCCGGACGCGAAGCCCGCCAATGCCACCGCCGTGATGATCGCAGTATCGGCGAGCGGCACGAAGCCGACCACCAGCATGATCGTCGCAGCGACGAGGAGACCCGCCGCCACGATGCCGTCGTGGCGCTGGGTGCGGTCGGCGGCGATGCCGCCCACGAGGACGCCCAGGGAGCCTGCCAGCAGATAGGCGCTGAGCGCCGCGCCCGCGGTCGCGAGCGACGTGCCGTAGAGCTGATTGAGCGCCGCCGGCATGAAGGTCTGGTTGCCCGTGAGCGATACCGACAGCAGGACGAAATAGGCGAAGCACAACAGGATCGGCCCCGACGTCAGTAGCGAGAGCGTGCTCGCGCGCGGCGTCTTGGCGAAGGTCGCGGCCGGCGCGGCGCGCATGGCGCGGCCGGTGTCGAGAATGCCGCTCTGACTGACGAGGAACAGCACGACGCCGAGACCCGCAAGGCCCGCGATCGCGAGCGCGCCGCGCCAGCCCGCGACGCCTGCGAGGGCGAGCATGGTCACGGGCGCCGCCGCCCAGCCGATGTTGCCGGAGAGCGTGTGCACGCCATAGGCGCGCGCCATCCGGGATTTGCTCACGGTGTGGCTCAGGATCGAATAGTCGGCGGGATGGAAGACGCAGTTCCCCAATCCCGCCGCCACCACCAGAGGGATCGCGACCCAGAAGCTCGACATCAGGCTCATGAGCGCGACGGCGGTCGCGGCGAGCGCAAGGCCGCCCAGCAGGACACGGCGGGCACCGAACCGATCGACCAGGAAACCCGCCGGAGTCTGCGCGAGGCCCGAGACCGCATAGAAGCACGCGACCAGAAGGCCGGCCTCCGCGTAGTCCATACCGAGCGACTGCGTGATGAACGGGAACAGCGGCGGCAGCACCAGCTGATAGAAATGGCTGCAGCCATGGGCCGTCGCCACGAGGGCGATGACCTTGACGTCGCGCCGAGTGCTGCTGTCCGCGGTGATGTCCGTCATTTCGAGAAGGTTGCTGGGCGAAACGGTGCCGGCATCATGGTCCCGATGACTCCGCGAGTCCACCGCGCGGCCAGGCTGAGCAGCCATGCGCCCGTCGATCGAAGCACCTAGGTCTAAGACGCCATGCGGCTCTGCCGGGGCCGATCATCTCTGGGTGCTGGCGGAGACGCAGGGCGAGCAGGCGAGTGCCTTGTAGAGGAACTCAGCGTTGGGATTGGGCGAGCCGCGGAGCGTTGGCGTTTCCGGACCGAACAGGACCCAAGTCTTGATCCCGTGGGCGCCGCGAGGTGCGCGGGCCCGCTGTCGTTGGTGAGTATTCCGCGCTCAGCGCATAGAGCGCCGGCAGCTCGCTCAAGGAGGTAAACCCCATCAAATCGATCACCCGCTCGCTCGGCGCCGAGATTCGAGCACCGCTAGTCCGCTGGTTCGGGGCTCGCCGTGAGCGTGAGGGAGCGACGCCAGGCCCTGATCTCGATTAGCTTCCAGGCGAGGAGCGCCGGCACTGCCAGCAGGATCTCCCGAGCACGCTTCAGGAGCGAGAGCGCAAGTCCGATCTCCGGCCCGAGGCCGAAGATGGCACCGAGTGCCACATAGCCGCCCTCCTGCACGCCGACCGCTGCAGGCACCGCAAAGGCCGCGCTCCGCAAGGCGAAGGCGAGGCTCTCGAGGATCAGCACCTCACGGAGGCCGAGCGGCGCGTCGAGGAGCCAAAGTGCAAGCCAGGCCTCGCCCGCGCCCACGACCCAGCCGAGGCAGTGCCAGACGAATCCGCTGACGAGCGCGCGCGGGCGGCCGTAGATCGCCTGCACTTCACGGTGCAGCCCAACCAGCTCGGGAAGCCTTGCCCAGGGTGCGTGAGCGGCGAGCCGATGCGGCAGCAGCTCGAGCCGCTGCAAGAGCCCGCTGCGCTGGACCATCAGGAATCCGAGGGCCGCCAGCACCGCCCCGACCAGCCCGGTCACCGACCAGAGCGCCAGCGCATCGCTCCGGCCGTCCAGCACCAGAAGCATGAGACCCAGCGCCGTAAATGCGAGTTGGCTCAGGAACTCCAAGGTGAGGTCGACGACCGTGACGGCACCGGCTGTGCCGGTCCCCACGCCATGCAGTGTCATGGCGCGGATCGCCAGCAGCTCGCCGCCGACCGGCACGAGCTCGCTGACGCTGGAGCGGAGGAAGCGCGCCCAGATCATCAGCAGCCTCGATCGGCGCGGCGCGGGCTTGAGCAGCGGGCGCCAGGCGAGGCCGCAGACGGCGATCGGGAGCGCGTTGAAGAGCGCGATTCCGATCATGCCGCCGACGCCGGTCGCCAGCACGGCCGAGATGACGAGACCGGCGCCGGTCCAGACAACCAGCCCCGCGCTGAGCGCGAGGCCGATAAGCAGCGCGATCAACGTGCCGAGCCTCATGCGCGCGCACTCGACAAGTGGCCGATCGCCGGGGCCGTGGCGGACGCACCGGTGAGATCGCCGAAGGTCGCGAGGATGGCGCCGGACGCCATCACGGTGGCTCTAACGGAGGCGTCCATGAGCGCCGCCAGCTCCCCTTCCGGCCGATAATCGTGTGGCAGCGCGTCGGGTCCGTCCCAACGGCGGGTTGCCGGATGGATGTAGAGCTCCGTGACCCCGTCGGGCAGCGCCGCCACGAGCTCGCGCATTCGCGCGGCGTCCATGCGTCCGCTATCCGCGAGACCCAGGATCGAGTCGTTGAAGCGGATGCCGGCCCGCGCAAGCCGCCGCTTCATCGCGGGCGCCCGGTCGCGCAGCGGGAAGGCGGCGAGCCAATCCCACATGCGGCGCCCCGCGCCCGCGTGTCGCCGCGCGATCACGGGCTCATCGGGCACGCGGATCGCCGAGATACCGAACTCTCTCGCGAGCCGCAGAAGAATCGCCTGCACCGTCGGGTGCAGGTGGAAATGATGATGACCGTCGACGTGGTCGAGGCGCAGCCCCGTCCGCTGGTATGCCGCGAGTTGCGCACGCATTTCAGCCTCAACCTGGGCCTGCGCGCGGCTGCTGAGGTAGATCCGGGCACCGAGACGCACGGGATCGTGCGCGAACCGGCCGTCGGCGCCGATCAGGTCGGGAATCTGCTCCGGCGGCAGCGCGGGCCTTCCGTCCATGAGCACCAAATGCAATCCGACGGCAAGGCGTGGCAGGCGCCGCGCACGCTCGACCGCGTCCGCCGCAGCGGGCGCGGTCACCATCAGGCTGGCGGATGTCAGGATGCCGTGGAGGTGGCCGAGCTCGACCGCCTCGTTCACGGGGACGGCCAGCCCGAAATCATCGGCGGTGACGATCAATCGCTTCGGCACTACTCCTCGCATCGAGCTCCGGCGGTCGCGGGCGAGCGCGCGGCCGCAAGCGCCGCGCGGACATCCCATGGGCCTAGAAATGAGTGGTGGCACCGCCGCGCGTCGACGCAGGCGTGGGCCAGCAATACGATCGACGGCAAGGAACCTCCCGACGCACTCTCGCACGCAGGGAGCGTCTTGCAAAGGCTTAACGCTCTGCTTGACGGATCCCCGCCGGCCTCGCTGAATTGCGAATCAACTGTCAGTTTTTGACGTGGATGTTAATGTTCGAATTGCCTTGGCGGGGTGTAGGCAAATTCCATGCAGCCTCGCTGATCGGCAGGTGGTAGTGACGGATTTCATGCGCAAAGTACTCGTGGTGGAAGACGACCGGGAGACCGCCGATCAGATGGCGGCGTGCCTCGCCGATGGCGGATATGCAGTCGATCTCGCGCTCGATGGCAACGAGGCCCTCGAGCGCGGCCGGAGCGGCGACTACGCCGTGATCACCGTCGATCGCCTGCTGCCGGGTATCGATGGCCTCCAGGTGGTGCAACACCTGCGGACCAAGGGCGTGACCACGCCGGCGCTGATCATCAGCGCGCTGGGCGAGGTCGACGACCGCGTGCGCGGCCTGCGCGCCGGCGGCGACGACTACCTGGTCAAGCCCTTCGCGCTGGCGGAGATGCTGGCACGAGTGGATGCGCTCGCGCGGCGGAGCGGAGTGGTCGTCAAGGAGACACTCATCCGGGTCGCCGATCTCGAGATGGATCTGCTGGCGCGACGCGTGAAGCGCGGCGGCGCGGATCTCGACCTGCTGCCGCGCGAGTTCCAGCTGCTCGAGTACTTCATGCGGAACGAGGGCCGCGTGGTCTCGCGCGCGATGCTGCTCGCCAATGTCTGGGACGTGCACTTCGATCCCATGACGAATATCGTCGATGTCTATGTCGGCCGCCTCCGCCGCAAGGTCGATGCCGGCGACGCGCCGCCGCTGATCCATACCGTGCGGGGCGTCGGGTTCTGCCTGCGTGCTCCTCAGTAAGACCCTTCGATCCTCGACCTTCCGGCTGGCGATTCTCTACGTCTGCCTGTTCGGCGCCGGGGTCGCGGGATTGTTCGGCTACGTCTATTGGTCGACCACGAAATACGTCAAGCATCGCTACGACTCCATCATCATCAGCGAGCGCGGCGAGCAGTTGAATATCTTTGCGCAATCCGGCCGCGAGGGCTTGGCGCGCGCACTCAAGTCCCGCAGCGAAAGCATACCTGTGGACAGCGACGTCTATCTCCTGGCGGATGCGGACTACGCGCCGATCGCGGGCAATCTGAAAGACTGGCCGCTCGCGGCCCATGCCGGCGATGGCTGGATCGAGTTTGCGCCGCCGCCTGATTGGCAGCCGAACGCCAAGCATCGGCCGCTACTGCGCGCGCTCCTCACCACCCTGCCGGACGGCAGCCACTTGCTGTCGGGCGAAGACACCCACGACATGGTCGCCTTCGCGCGCACCATCAACCGCGGCCTCGCCATCGGCGTGTTACTCTTCTGTCTGCTGGCGGGGGGGGCGGGCCTCTCGGTCACCCGGCGCACGGTGGCGCGCATCGAGGCGGTGAACGCCACCAGCCGCGCCATCATGGCGAGCGGCCTCGGCAAGCGGATCCCGACGCGCGGCACCAAGGACGAATGGGATCAGCTCGCGCAGAACTTGAACTCCATGCTCGAGCGGATCGAGGGTCTCGTACGCGGCATCAAGGAAGTATCCGACAACATCGCCCACGACCTGCGCACGCCCTTGATGCGCATGCGCGGCCGGCTCGAGGTGGCGCTGCGCGCGCAAAGGAATGGCCTGGCCGACGAGGCGTTGATCGCGCGCACGGTCACCGAGCTCGACGAGGTGCTGAAGACGTTCTCCTCGCTGCTGCGCATCTCGGCGGTAGAGGCTCGCGAGCGCACCGTCGGATTCGGCTCCGTCGAGCTTGGCAAGCTCGCGGCGGAAGTGACGGACCTGTTCGATGCTGCGGCCGAGGAGCGCGGCATTCACCTCCGGTGCACCGTCTCTTCGGTCCCACCGGTTCTGGGTGACCGCGACCTGCTCTTCGAGACGCTCTCGAACCTGATCGACAACGCGCTAAAGCACGGCCAGAGCGACATCGAGGTGAGGGTCGAGCCCGACGGCCTCACGGGAGTCCGGCTCAAGGTGCGCGACCACGGGCCGGGAATACCCGCCGCCGAGCGCAAGAACGTGCTCCAGCGGTTCTACCGCCTGGAGCGGAGCCGCACGACGCCGGGCAATGGCCTGGGCCTCAGCCTCGTGCAGGCCGTGGCGCAACTCCACGGCGCCGAGCTTGCTCTCGTCGACGCGGCGCCAGGACTCTCAGTAGAGATCAAGTTCCCCGCTCTCGCGACGGCGGAAGCAAGGCCGGGAGCCGCTCCCGTACATGCGCCGCAGGTTGCTGCCGAGCTCGGCGCCCAGGCCACGCGCCCGGTCTGAGATCTGCGTTCCGCTCCTGTCTTGAATGCCGGTCCCGCGTCGGCTTAAATGGGCGGGAATGCGGGTGTAGCTCAATGGTAGAGCAGAAGCTTCCCAAGCTTACGACGAGGGTTCGATTCCCTTCACCCGCTCCAATGGCCGACCGCGTTTTTCCTGGCGGCTTTGGGCAGTCGTGTGCGTCCCCTGCGATGTGAAGTCGCTCAGCCCGACGTCAGGCACGCGTGAAATCGACGATCTCGACCCAGTTCGGATTCTCGCCCATAGCGTAGCGCTGACGCACGGCGAGCTCCCCGGTCTCGTGGTCGATCGCATAGACCGTGAGGTGATGCGACTTCTGTCCGACCGCGAGCAGGAACGATCCCCGCGGATCGATCGCGAACCCCCGTGGCTGGGCCTCGGTCGGCGTGTGCCCGAGCGCCGAGAGACGCCCCGAGGCCGGATCGATCCGGAATGCGGCGAGGGTGCTGGTGGTGCGCTCGCTGGCGTACAGAAACATGCCGTTCGGCATGATGTGCAGATCTGCCGCGGACGGCTGTTCGGAGCATCCCGCCGGCATGGCGTCAACCGTCTGGATTGAGGTGACCCGCCCCGACGTGCCGTCGAACGCGAAGGCGTCGACCGTCGCGTCGAGCTCGTTGAGCAGATAGAGGAACGGGCGACTCGGGTGAAACTTAAAATGACGCGGCCCCGAGCCTCGCGCGGTCGCGGTCCTCGTAAGCGAATTCGGCGCGACCTGGCCGCTCGACGCGTCAAAGGTCCAGCGCAGGAGGACATCACCGCCGAGGGAGCTCGCGAACAGGAACCGGTTGGCTGGATCGGTCATGACCGCGTGGGCACGCGGCGGAGTCGAAAGCGTCTCGATCGGCTCCGGTCGCACGAGACCATCCGCGCCGATGGCGTGCACGGTGAGAAGCGAGCCCTGGTAGGAGGCGCTGAGCAGGAACCGGCCGGTGCGGTCCGTCGCGAGGTAGCACATCTGGTCGGGCAGCCCCGTCGCGGAGAGATACGTGAGCCGGCCGCTCACTCGGTCGATCGCGAAGCAGGCGACGGAGAACGGCTCGGAGCGCAACGAGGCGTAGAGATGACGGCGGCTCGGCGAGATTGCGAGCGGCATCACCATTCCCGTCACGGGAACGCGCTCGATCAGCGAGAGCTCGCCACTATCCGCCCGCAAGCGCCAGACCAGGATCTCGCGGCTGTCGGCATTTGCGACGTAAACGATCGTCGGAGCGGACTCTTGCGCCATGGAGGAGGTTTCGTGATCTAAGCGCGGCCTCGCGCTTGCGAGGCTCTTCTGTCGGCAAGACTAGGGTTGTCGTGTCGACAAGACAACGGTGCAGCGCTTCCTCCTCGAGGCTCGCGCAGTGCCCGCGGCGATGGCCGACGAGCCGAGGCCCGCATATAATTCGCATCCAGCGGATTTCACGAAACCCAAGCGAGGAGTGAGGCAGGATGCAGGTCCGTGCAGCGGTGGCGCACAAGGCGGGAGCGCCGCTCAGCATCGAAACCGTCGAGCTGGACGGCCCAAAATCCGGCGAAGTGCTGGTCGAGATCAAGGCGACCGGCATCTGCCACACCGATGCCTACACGCTCTCCGACGCCGATCCCGAGGGACTCTTTCCCGCGATCCTCGGCCATGAGGGCGCGGGCGTCGTGGTGGACGTGGGCAAGGACGTGACCGGCCTAAAGAAGGGCGACCATGTCATCCCGCTCTACGTGCCGGAATGCCGGACCTGTGAGTATTGCACCTCCGGACGCACCAATCTCTGCCAGGCGATCCGCGTCACCCAGGGCAAAGGGCTGATGCCGGACGGCACGAGCCGGTTCCGACTCGGCAAGGAGATGCTGCACCACTACATGGGCACCTCCACCTTCGCGCAATACACGGTGGTGCCGGAGATCGCGCTCGCGAAGGTGCGCAGTGACGCGCCCTTCGACAAGATCTGCTACATCGGCTGTGGCGTGACGACGGGCGTCGGTGCCGTGATCAATACGGCCAAGGTCCGCGCGGGCTCCAACGTCGTGGTGTTCGGCCTTGGCGGCATCGGGCTCAATGTCATCCAGGGCAGCCGCATGGTCGGCGCCGGCATGATCGTCGGCGTGGACGTGAACCCCGCCCGCGAGACGCTCGCGCGGAAGCTCGGCGCGACGCATTTCATCAATCCGAGGCAGGTCAAGGGCGACCTAGTCGCGCACCTCGTCGAGCTCACCAACGGCGGCGCCGACTATTCCTTCGAATGCATCGGCAATGTTCAGACCATGCGCCAGGCGCTCGAGTGCTGCCACAAGGGATGGGGAGAATCGACCATCATCGGCGTGGCGCCCGCGGGCGCGGAGATTTCCACCCGCCCGTTCCAGCTCGTGACCGGACGCGTCTGGCGCGGCACCGCCTTCGGCGGCGCCAAGGGCCGTACCGACGTCCCGAAGATCACCGATTGGTACATGAACGGCAAGCTCAACATCGATGACCTCATCACTCACAGAATGCCGCTCGAGCGCATCAACGATGCCTTCGAGCTCATGCATGTCGGGAAATCGATTCGAAGCGTCGTGATGTTTTGAGGCGGCGTCTTCGGAAGACGCGCTAGGCGGCGACGATTACTTCTTGGACGGACTGATCATCAGGGCACCGCCGAGAATCGCGAGAGCGATCACGCCGCCGGCGATGGCGAGCCAGCTGCCGGCCGCCGCCAAAGCGCCGGTGCCCGCCCAGCTGCACGACGACAGAGCTTCGGCGTACGTAGCAATGCGCGACGAGGTTTGACGCCGCCGAAAATGGCTGCGCTTCGCCTGAGTGCGAAACCAGATCTGGATCGAGGTAGCCGAGGCAGCGCCGAGGGCGACACCCAGGCAGGCGACCAGCGCGCAAAAAGGCGCAATCGCCGCGAGAAACACGATGAAGGGCCCAAAGACGAACGCGATTGCAATCATGACCGCCTCGGTCTTTGACCGAAGCGCGCGAGCGCTCGGCACCGGCGCGGAAGCGATCAGATCGGGCGCGTCCTCGCCGCAGATCGCGAGCCAAGCAAGTGCTCCTGCCAACTGCCCTGCTCCCATGATCAGCACGGGTACGACGAGAATGGATGCCGTGCCGCCTTGGCCGAACGCGCTCCACAATAGGAACGCAGGCGGCAGCAGATAGAGCAGCTGCATCAGGGTCTGCGATACCAGCCACGGATCGCGCCACAAAAGCATCCATTCCTTTCGGCGGAGTGCCGCCGCGACAGACCGATTACGGAACGCCGCCGATTTTCTGCTTTCCCGCTTCGGAGCGTGCGAAGCGCCGGCAGCGGCTAGCACATATCCGGCGAAGCGCGGGGCGAAGAAGCACACTGTGGCGCCGAACACGGCGGTGCCGAGACCAAGCATGGCAATCAGTGCGAGCGGCTCGCTGAGGATGGCGCGTGCGGGCCACCAGAGAACGCTGCTGGTCGCTGGCGCAGCATTGATCAGGAGATCCGACTGCAAGACCATGAAGCGGGATATGGTGTGATAGGACTGGATCGCAGCGAGTTGCAGGCCGATGACGAAGCCCGCTCCGACCACCGCTGCGAGGATCTGCGCGACGAGGCGCGTGCGCTTGGGGCCGATCAAGCGGAAGAGGGCGGCCGTGAGCGCTACCGCTACCGAGACCGCAAGTGCTGCTAGCACCACGATTACAATATAGGCACCGAGCCAACGTGCCCCACCGCGCCAAACCGCCACGTCGACGAAGGGTGCGGCCACGGCAAGAGCCATCAGCAAGACCGTCTGCACCATTGCAGCGATGCGCACGGCGAAGAATCGCCCGGCGGATAGCGGTGAGGAAAGCACGAGGTCGAAATCCGCTCGCGAATAAAAAGCGCGCGTCACTGCCTCTATGGCCTGCGAGAGCATCAGCGACCACGAGAGCACCAGCGTGGCCATCAGCATGACCAGCATGCGCTTGTCTGGGCTGCTCGCGCCGAGGTCGTAAGAGGCGAGCATCAGAGCGGCGAAGCCGTGCATGAACAGCAGGAATACGATGAAGCCCAGTGCCAGCGTGCGCGCACGTCGGCGTCTCCCGGCGGTCATCATCCAGAGCAGGTCGCGCCACGCCAATCGCCCCTCGTGCCGCGCGATCCATGCGATGCTGCCGGCCCGGATCACGCCTCGACGGTCCCTGTTGCGATGAGAGCGAGAAATGTGTCCTCGAGGCTTACTTCGCCAGCGCCGGCCTTGCTGCGCAGTTCATCCAACGTGCCATCGGCGATGAGGCGGCCCTCCGAGATCACACCGATGCGATCCGCCATGCGCTCGGCGACCTCCAGGATATGCGTGGTCATCAGGACGGAGCAACCGGCTTTCACGCGCTCACGCAACACGCTCTTGACGAGGCGCGCCGAGCCGGCGTCGAGGCCGGTGAACGGCTCGTCCAGGACAATGAGCTTCGGCTCGTGCACGAGCGCGCCGGCGAGTGCCACCTTCTGGCGCGTCCCCTTCGAGAGGCTTTCGCAACGCTCCTGCGCGTGAGGCTTTAGACCGAGCCACTCGATGAGATCCGCCGCCCGCGCGCTGGCGACATCGCCCGCGACCCCCCACAATCCCGCAACAAAATCCAAATATTCGATCGGCGTCAGCTTGTCGTAGATCATCGGCTCGTCCGAGAGCCACGCCGTCACCCGCTTCGCGGCAACCGGATCGGCGAGCGCGTCGATGCCATAGATCGTGATCGTCCCGCGATCGGGCTTGAGCAGCCCGCTCACCATCCGCAACATCGTCGTCTTGCCCGCCCCATTGGGGCCAAGCAGCGTGAAGAACTCGCCCGCGGGCACGGCGAGGTCTATCCCATCGACCGCCGGCCGCTCGAAGCGCTTGGCGAGGTCACGGATTTCTAGGGCGAGAGGCGGAGGCGCGTGGTCCATGGTAGGCGAGAGGTAAGACCTGCGGGTTTCATGGGTGAACAGAATAGGCAGGATGACCGGAACAAACGAGTTATAGAAGCCGACCCTCGAATCGCAGGAAGACTGAGGCGCGGCTGTGATCGGCGTCGCTCTCGTCCGGGCGATGCACGGCGCCGAGCGCAATCGTCTCCGCATCGCGACAGAAAAGTCGAAGCCGCAGCAGGTGATGCTGACCGACGAACGAGGGGCGTCGAAAGATGACGCGCGCTCGCGTCGTGACGTGTCGCTCCACCGGCATTTTTGACGCGGCCAGCGAAAGGGCGACGCCGTTCTCCATCGCCATGGTGTATTCGCGGGCGTGGACGTGCTGAAACACGTCGGAGTTCGCAAGACCCCAGACCCCGGTCGCGCGCAAAGCGCCATCGCGGACCTCCGTGAAGCCTTCGTCGATCTGGCTGAGCCGCGCGATGGTCGGAAACGGGTCCTCGAAGGGGTGGAGTTCGAGGAAGCGGATCTCGTCGGGAACCTCGCTCACCCAGCGTTGGCCAGCCGGGTTTTGCGGTCTCGTGAGCACATGAAGTACGCGCCCGGTACCGGCGATGGCCGGTGCGCCGAGCGGCGGCTCGAAGCCGAGCGACGTCGGCGCCCCCGTCGCGAGGCGGCCCGTCAAGGTCGTGCGCGTCTCCAGAATGAGCCGCTCGACCCGCTCTTCGGCTGCGTCCGGTCTTCGTCGCTCGCGTGACACCGAGCGGCAGAGCCGGACCTCGTACCGGCCCTCGAACCGGTCGCCGTATCCATGCGGGGCTGGATGATTTCGGAAGTCCTGGAAATACTGCATGGGCGTGATGCCGCGCCGGCCCATCTCCACGTATTTCAGTCGCGGCTGCAGGTCCCGGAACACCGGCGCCAACATGAGGTGAAGAAACGCACGGATCTTCAGATTTCGATTGAGATCGAGATCGCCGATATCGACCAATCGGTCGCGTACCTCCGATACATGGTCCACCTTCTGGTCGGACATCCTGCACCCCTCGGGCTGACCGACACTCATATTCGGGTCTGCCCGGCGCGTCAAACTCGATGACCCCTAAGCAGTTGATCAGAAGGGTGGATCGGAGTAGAGTGAGCGCTCATTCGGAGACTTATGAGGTGCACTTGGATGCCGTGACGTTCCTCGGCCAGCACCAAACCGGTCTCGGCAAAGTGCTTGGCATCAGCTTTCCGTTTGCGGCCCGGCACCGCGTGGTGGCGCGGCTGGAGATCGAGCCCGAGTACCTCGCGGGCGGCGACTCCGTGAGCGGCAGCGTGATCATGGCACTTGCCGATTGCGCTAATTCCTATGGCGCCGTCCTGAACCTCTCGCCGGGGCGCGAGAGCACGACCATCGAATCGAAAACGAATTTCATGAGCCCCGGCCGCGGCAGGA
>DATEGF010000203.1:0-7214 GCA_035280245.1 Allostellaceae bacterium | reverse complement strand
ATAATCAAAGGGATGCCGTACGCGCCACCGGTTCGATCAGATCGGGCCGGTCGGTGAAGACGGCGGCGACGCCCCACTCGAAGAGCGCCGCCGCGCGCGCGGCGTCGTTCACGGTATAGGCGAAGAGCGGCAGGCCCGCCTTCGTGACGGAGGCGATGGTCTTCTGATCGAGCCGGCTTTGATCCGCATGGAGCGCACTGCAGCCGAGGCGGTCGACCTCGCTCTGCCAGTTGCCGCGCACGCGCTCGACCAGGAGCGCGCGGGCGATGCCGGGCGCCACCTCGTGCGCGCGCTCGAGCGCCGGGACCTCGAAGCTCGAGACCATCGGCGGGGGCAGATGGTCGGGCCAGCGCTGCATGAGCAGGCGCACCGTCGCCTCGGCGGTCGCTTCTTCCGCACCCGGTGACGGCTTGATCTCGACGACCGCGCCGACGCCAAGCCGGCCGAGCAACGCAACGATCGTCTCGAGCGTCGGCACGCGCTCGTTCTGGAAGCGGGGCTCGAACCAGGTGCCGGCGTCGAGCGTCTGGAGCTCCGCGAGCATCAGCGCCGCGACCTTGCCGCGGCCGCTGGTCGTGCGATTGACGGTGTCGTCGTGGATCACGATGGGGACGCCGTCGGACGAAAGATGCACGTCGAACTCGACCCAGCGCACGCCGAGATCGGCGGCCTTGCGAAAAGACGCGACGGTGTTCTCGGGCGCCAGGCCACAGGCCCCGCGATGCCCGATCACGCGCGGGAGCGCGTGGCCGGGCTTCGATTTACGGGCCGCCGACGCAGTCATCGGCGTCGAGTTACGACGCCGCGTGCTCCTTGCCGCCGTCGCGGTGGCGATCGCGGCGCTCCGCCTCGAGCTTCGCCGAGATGTCCTCGCCGGTCGCTTGGTCGACCTGCTTCATGCTGAGCTTGACCTTGCCGCGGTCGTCGAAGCCGAGGACCTTGACCTTCACCTGGTCGCCGACCTTGACGATGTCGCCGGTCTTGCCGACGCGATAGGGTGCGAGCTCGCTGATGTGGACGAGGCCGTCGCGGGCGCCGAGGAAGTTCACGAAGGCGCCGAAGTCCATGATCTTCACGACCTTGCCGGTGTAGATCACGCCGACCTCGGGCTCCGCGACGATGCCGCGGATCCAGTCGATCGCGGCCTGCGAGGCGGTGGCGTCCACCGCCGCAACCTTGATGGTGCCGTCGTCCTCGATGTCGATCTTGGCGCCCGTCACCTCGGTGATCTCGCGGATCACCTTGCCGCCGGAGCCGATGACTTCGCGGATCTTGTCCTTGGGGATGTGGATCGTGGTGATGCGGGGCGCGTTGCCGGAGACGGCGTCACGGGCAGCGGCGAGCGCCTTCGCCATCTCGTTGAGGATGTGCAGCCGGCCGTCCTTCGCCTGGCCGAGCGCCACGCGCATGATCTCCTCGGTGATCGAGGTGATCTTGATATCCATCTGGAGCGCGGTGATGCCCTGCTCGGTCCCCGCGACCTTGAAGTCCATGTCGCCGAGGTGATCCTCGTCGCCGAGGATGTCGGAGAGCACCGCGAACTTCGCGTCCTCCTTGATGAGACCCATGGCGATGCCGGCGACCGGCTTCGCGAGCGGCACGCCCGCATCCATCAGCGAGAGCGAGGCGCCGCAGACGCTCGCCATCGATGAGGAGCCGTTCGACTCCGTGATCTCCGAAACCACGCGCACCGTATAGGGGAAGGCCTCCTTGGTCGGGAGGAGCGGATGCACCGCCCGCCAGGCGAGCTTGCCGTGGCCGATCTCGCGCCGGCCCGGCGAGCCCATGCGACCCGCCTCGCCTGTCGAATAGGGCGGGAAATTGTAGTGCAGCATGAAATGCGAGCGATACTCGCCCTCGAGCGCGTCGATGATCTGCTCGTCCTGGCCGGTGCCGAGGGTGGTCACCACGATCGCCTGGGTCTCGCCGCGGGTGAAGAGCGCGGAGCCGTGGGCGCGCGGCAGCACGCTCACCTCGCAGGAGATCGGCCGCACCGTCTTGGTGTCGCGGCCGTCGATGCGCTGGCCGCGGTCCAGGATGGCACCCCGCACGATATCCTTCTCGAGCTCCTTGCTGAGCTTGAGCGCGGTGGTGCGCTGCGGCTCATCGGGGAAGAGCTCCCCGACCTTGGTCTTGATGGCATCGAGGCGCGTCTGGCGCGCCTGCTTCTGCACCTCGGCGTAGGCCGCGGCGAGATCGCCGGAGATCGCCGCCTTGAGCTTCGCCTCGATCTCTTCGGCCTCGGACGAGGCGGGTGCCAGGTCCCAAGGCTCCTTGGCGCAGCTTTCGGCGAGCTCGATGATCGCCTGGATCACCGGCTGGAATTGCTGGTGGCCGAACATGACGGCGCCCAGCATGACGTCCTCCGAGAGCTCCTTCGCCTCGGACTCCACCATCAGGGCGCCCTCCTGCGTGCCCGCGACCACGAGGTCGAGCTGGCACGAGGTCATCTCGTCGAGCTTGGGATTGAGCACGTACTGGCCGTCGATGTAGCCGACACGCGCGCCGCCGATGGGCCCGAGGAACGGAATGCCGGAGATCGTGAGAGCCGCCGAGGCGCCAACCAGCGCCACGATATCGGGATCGTTCTCGAGGTCGTGGCTCAGCACGGTGCAGACGACCTGCGTCTCGTTGCGGAAGCCCGGCGCGAAGAGCGGCCGGATCGGCCGATCGATGAGCCGCGAGGTCAGCGTCTCCTTCTCGGAGGGCCGGCCCTCACGCTTGAAGAAGCCGCCTGGGATTTTGCCCGCGGCGAAGGTCTTTTCCTGGTAGTTGACGGTGAGCGGGAAGAAATCCTGCCCGGGCTTCACCTGCCGGTTGGCGACCGCAGTGCAGAGCACCGTGGTCTCGCCGTAGGTCGCCATCACTGCGCCATTGGCCTGGCGCGCGACTCTTCCGGTCTCAAGTACGAGGCGGCGGCCGCCCCATGTCAGTTCCTTGCGGAATATCTGGAACATCTCTCTCTTCCTTCTTTCGCTTCCTTTGGATACGGGTAAGGGCGCGGCGCGCGTGCACGGCCGGCGTCACGCGCCAAGACCGTGCTCGCGATAGCCACGCCCGATATCTCGGTTGAACAGCGGGTCTCGATCCGGCGATCCGATCCTGCGCCGGGAGCTCGCAGCATCGTCAGCGCCGCAACCCCAAGCGATCGATCAGGGCCTCGTAGCGCGAGGGATCGGTGCGCTTCAAGTAGTCGAGCTGGCTCCTGCGCTGGCCCACCATGACGAGCAGGCCGCGCCGCGAGTGAAAATCCTTGCTGTGTGTCGCCAGGTGCTCGGTCAGATTCTTGATGCGCTCGCTCAGCACCGCGACCTGGACTTCCGGCGAGCCGGTGTCGCCCTCCTTGCGGGCGTAATCCTTGATGATCTCCTGCTTGCGCGGGAGGGTGATCGACATCGGGAGTCTCCTGTGTCTAGAGGTTCAGTACACGCACCGGACGAAGCGCGCCGTTGGATATCTCGGCGAGCGCCACCAACTTGGTGCCGCAGGTGGCGCGGATGCGCTGGCCGTTGCCAAGCTCCAACATGAAAGCCCGATCGGTGGGGCGGAGCGGGAGCACGGCCTGGCCGCATCGCAAGCGGACCGCTTCGGCCTCCGTCAAGGCGAGCGCCGGGATGTCGTCCAGCGCGGTCTCAACCGGAAGCAGGTGCTCGAATGGGGGCGGACTATGCCCGAGAGAGGTGAGTTTATCCAGGGAAATCGCCTTTGCCTCGTCAAAGGGCCCCACCTGGGTGCGCCGGAGGGCGGATAGGTGGCCGAAAGTACCCAGTTTGAGCGCCAAATCCCGGCCCAGGGCGCGAATGTAGGTGCCCTTGCCCACCTCAGCCTCGAAATCCGCATGGTCGGGGCCGGTCATGGCCAGGAGGTGCAGGCCTTCGACCCGGACCAGCCGGGACTCCAGGTCCACGGCCGCGCCGGCGCGGGCGAGGTCATAGGCCCGCTCACCCCCCACCTTGAGAGCGGAATAGGCGGGCGGTCGCTGGCTGATGTCGCCGATGAAGGCGGGGAGCGCGGCCTCGATCTCGGCTTCGCTCGGGCGGCGGTCCGAGGTCGCGGTGACCGCGCCCTCGGCATCGTCGGTCTCGCGCGCCTCGCCCCAGCGGACGGTGAAGCGATAGGTCTTCCGGGCCGCCATGGTCCAGGCGACGGTCTTGGTGGCCTCGCCAAGCGCGATCGGGAGGATACCGCTCGCGAGCGGATCGAGGGTCCCGCCATGGCCGGCTTTTTCGGCGTCGAAGAGCCGCCGGACGATCGTGACCGCCCGGGTCGAGCTCACACCCGGGGGCTTGTCGAGCACCAGCCAGCCGTGCACCGGCTGGCCCCGCCGCTTACGCGCCATCGTCGTCCTCGGTGTCGTCCTCGTCCCGATGTGCGGCTTCCGCCACGTCGCGCTGCACCTCCGGGCGATGCAGAATCTCGTTGATGCGGTTCGCGTGCTCGAAGGACATGTCCAGCATGAACGCGAGCGTCGGCGTGAAGCGGAGCGGCACTTCGCGCGCGATGAGGGCGCGCAAATATGTCGCCGCGCGCTTGAGGCCCGCGAGCACTTCCGGGGCGTGAGCGCCGGCGAGCGGCATCACGAAGGCTGTCGCGTGCTTGAGATCGGGGCTCATGCGCACTTCGGTCACCGTGAGCGTCACGTCCATGAGCGCGGGATCGCTCATCTCGTGGCGCTCGAAGATGCGCGCGAGTCCATGGCGCACCTCCTCGCCCACGCGCAACTGGCGCGGCGATGGCTCGGTGCTTCGGGGGCGGGCGTGACGTTTCATCGTCGTCGTCGCTGAGGTCGTGCGTCCTTCGACTCGCGATGCTGCGCATCGCGGCTCAGAATGAGGGAAATTGGAGATGGCATTAAAGAAAGCTCCTCATCCTGAGCCGGACCCGAAGGGCCCGAGTCGAAGGACGCTACGCCATCAATCCAGCGGCGACCGCGCTCTCACGCGAGTGCGCGGGCGACCTCCTGCATCTCGAAGCACTCGATGGTGTCGCCGACCTGGATGTTGTCGTAATTCTCGAAGGCCATGCCGCACTCGTAGCCTTCCTTGACCTCGCGCACCTCGTCCTTGAAGCGCTTGAGCGTCTTGAGGCTGCCTTCGTGGATGACCACGTTGTCGCGCAGCAGGCGGACGCGCGCGCCGCGCTTCACCGTACCCTCGGTCACCATGCAGCCCGCGACCTTGCCGACCTTGCTGATGTTGAACACCTCGCGGATCGTGGCGTTACCGAGGAACTGCTCGCGCAGCGTCGGCGCCAGCATGCCCGAGAGCGCCTTCTTCATGTCGTCGATCACGTCGTAGATGATCGAGTAGTAGCGGATCTCGACGCCGTCGCGCCGCGACATGTCGCGCGCCTGCGGATTGGCGCGTACGTTGAAGCCGACGATCACGGCGCTCGATGCCTTGGCGAGCGTCACGTCGCTCTCGGTGATGCCGCCCACCGCAGAGTGCAGCACGCGGAGCTTCACCTGCTCGCCCGAGAGCTTCTCGAGCGAGCCCACGATGGCCTCCAGCGAGCCCTGCACGTCGGATTTGACCACCACGGCGAGCTCTTTCGCGGCACCCGCGGCGATCTGGGAGAACATCTGCTCGAGCGTGCCGCGCCCGCTCTGCGCCGCCTGCTGCTCGCGCCGGCGCCGCTGGCGGAAGGCCGCGATGTCGCGCGCCTGGCTCTCGTCCGTTGCCACCGTGAAGTCGTCGCCCGCGAGCGGCACGCCGTTCAGGCCCTGGACCTCGACCGGCGTAGCGGGCCCCGCGGAATCGATGCTGGCGCCGCGGTCGTCGAGCAGCGCGCGGACGCGGCCCCACTCGCTGCCGGCGACGAAGATGTCGCCGACCTTGAGCGTGCCGCGCTTGATCAGCACCGTCGCGACCGAGCCGCGGCCGCGCTCGAGCTTCGCCTCGATCACCACGCCCTCGGCGGGCCGGTCCGGATTGGCCTTGAGGTCGAGGATTTCCGACTGCAGCAGGATCGCCTCCTCGAGCTTGTCGAGGCCGGTCTTCTTGATCGCGCTGACCTCGACGTCGAGCACGTCGCCCGAGAGCTTCTCGACGATGATCTCGTGCTGCAGCAGCTCCTGACGCACCTTGTCGGGGTTGGCGTCGAACTTGTCCATCTTGTTGATGGCGATGATCATCGGCACCTTCGCCGCCTTGGCGTGCCGGATCGCCTCGACCGTCTGCTCCTTGATGCCGTCGTCAGCCGCCACCACGAGCACCACGATGTCGGTGACGGTGGCGCCGCGGGCGCGCATCTGCGTGAAGGCCTGGTGACCCGGCGTGTCGATGAAGGTGATCTTCTGGCCGCTCCTGAGCGTCACCTGGTAGGCGCCGATGTGCTGGGTGATGCCGCCCGCCTCGCCCGCCGCCACGTCCGTGTGACGGAGCGCGTCGAGGAGCGACGTCTTGCCGTGGTCGACGTGGCCCATGACCGTGACCACGGGCGGCCGCGACTGCTGCGTCTCGGGCGCGTCCGCATCGCCCTTGAGGCCGATCTCGATGTCGGATTCGGAGACGCGCTTCAGGTTGTGGCCGAACTCCGTGACCACGAGCTCCGCGGTGTCGGCGTCGATCACCTGGTTGATGGTCGCCATCACGCCCATGCGCATCAGAGCCTTGATCACGTCGACGCCGCGCTCGGCCATGCGATTGGCGAGCTCCTGCACGGTGATGGTCTCGGGCACCACCACGTCGCGCACGATCTTGGTGGGTTCCTGCGCCACCTGCAGCTGGTGGGCGCGCTGCTTCTCGCGCGCACGCCGCACCGAGGCGAGGCTCCGGGTGCGCTCGTCGTCACCCTGGTTGAGGACGCGGCTCACCGTGAGCTTGCCGGTCGTACGCCGGCGCGGCTCGTCCCGCCGCGGCGCCAGCGGCGTCTTGCGCGCCTCCGTTTTGCCGCGTTTCGAGAACTCCTCCTCCGGCTCCTCCTCGATCTTGACCTTGCCGGCGGCGGAGAGCGCCGCCACCTTGGCCGCCGCCGCCTTGCCGGCACGCTCGGCCATCTCGCGGCGCTTGGTCTCCTCGTCCTTGCGCTTGCCCTCGGCCGCGACGCGCTGCTTCTCCTCGGTCTCGGCCTTTTTCTTGGCGTCGTCCTCTTCCTGGCGGCGCTTCGCCTCGGTTTCGCGCTGCCGACGGTCCTCCTCTACGCGCTGCGCCTCTTCCTCGCGGAGCCGATCCGCGTCGAGCACGGCCTGCCGCTTGGCCTCCTCGTCGGCGAGG
>DATEGF010000202.1:0-9845 GCA_035280245.1 Allostellaceae bacterium | reverse complement strand
GCTGCCGGCTGGGGCGCGGCGTCGGGGGTCGCGAGCGCGCGGGGCAGGGGCCGGGTCGGGATGTCTGTCAGTAGCCCCCCGACTCCCATGCCCATGATCTCGCTCGGTCCAGCCGGCAAATCCGCGAGCAGCCGCTGCAACACCCAATCGAAGCCGTTCACCTTGGGCGAGCGCGCGCAGCCGGGAAGACCCAGGACCGGCACGGCGCCGAGGCGCCCCATCAGCATGAGGTTGCCGGGATCGACCGGCATGCCGAAATGCTCGATCGTGCCGCCCGCTGCGTCGATCGCCGCGGGGATCACGTCACGCCGGTCCACGATCGCGGAGGCACCGGCGATCAGCACGAGGTCGACGCCAGCCTGCATCGCAGCGCCGATCTCCGGCGCCAGCGCGCCCGTCGCGTGATCGCACCGGCGCTCGTGAACCAAGCTGCTGCCGAGCGCGGCCAGGCGCTCGCGCGTCGTCACAACGGTCTTGTCGAGGATGCTCTCCTTAAGGCCGGGGAGGCGGGTCTGGATCAGCGCCGTACGTCTTGCGCGGAGCGGCGCAATCCGGAGCAGAGCACCCATCTCACGGGAGACCGCGAGGCATTTGTCCACGGCCGCTCGCGACACGGCGAAAGGAATTACCTTGAGAGTGGCGATCATCTGGTCCGGCGCCACGACCGCATAGGGCTCGACGGTCGCGAGCGTCAGCGTGTCGTCGATGCGATTGAACCGGTCGATGGCCGTTCGGTCGATGACCGCAAGGCCATGCACCGTCGCGAACAGGTTGCACCGGCCGGTGAACGCACCGGCAGCCCGCACGCCCTCGCCGGCGGTGGCCTTTGCGAGCTCGGCCGCGGCATCGTTCTCGCCGACATCGCCGGGCTCGAGCCGAGCTGCGACGACGGTTTGAAACCCTGCGGCCGCCAACGCCTCGGCGTCGGCGGCGGAAAGCAGGCGGCCCTTCTTGAAGACGGATTTCGAGACCTTCAGGCTGTGTGCGAGGATCGCGCCTGCGCACTCCGCGACCGGGGTCTCGCCGAATTTCATGCCGCCGCGCGCTCTTTGATCCGGTCAGCGCGCAGCACCTGCGTGACCTCCGCCAGGATGGAGACCGCGATCTCCGCGGGCGTCAGCGCGCCGATCGCAAGCCCGACGGGTCCGTGGATGCGCGCGAGGTCGGTGTCGCCGAAGCCTATCTCCTTGAGGCGCTGGCAACGGCCGGCGTGGGTGCGCTTCGAGCCGAGCGCGCCGATATAGAACGCGTCGGACTTGAGCGCCACGGTGAGCGCGGGATCGTCGATCTTGGGATCGTGGGTGAGGGTGACGATGGCGGTGCGCCGGTCGGGCTCGAGGCGCGGCATCGCCTCGTCGGGCCAATCGGTCGAGAGTGCCACGTTGGGAAAGCGCTCCTCGGTCGCGAACGCGCCGCGGGGATCGACGATGGTGACCGCGTATCCCGCGATCGCCGCCATGCGCGAGAGTGGCTGAGCCGCGTGCACCGCGCCCACGACGATCATCCGGAGCGGCGGATTGAACACCTCGACGAAGAGCCGCCCATCCGTGGTCTCGACCGTGGCGCTTCGATCGTCGCGGATCGCTGCGCGAACCGCGCCGAGCGCGGCGGCATCGAGGCGGAGATCGCCCTCGACGCTCTCGCGATCGACCAGCGCGTGCTGGCCCGATTTCAGATGCGTGACCAGCGCCGCGGACCGGCCGGACTTGCAGGCTGCGAGGGCAAGGTCGAGAAAGGCGCGCTTCATTCCACGCGCTCCACGAAGACCTGGATCTTGCCGCCGCAGGCGAGGCCGACGTCCCAGGCCTGCTCGTTGCTGACGCCGAAATCGAGCAGGCGCGGCTTGCCGTCCTTGATAGCCTCGAGGGCCTCGCCGATCACGGCGCCCTCGACGCAGCCGCCGGAGACTGAGCCCACGAACTTGCCGTGCTGGTCGACGGCGAGCTTGGCGCCCACCGGACGGGGCGACGAGCCCCAGGTGGTCACCACCGTCGCCAGCGCCACGCCCTTGCCCTGGTCCTTCCAGGTGGCGGCTTGCTGCAGGATTTCGTCATTGTCGTTCATGCTGCTTCTCCTCGCTCGCGCCAGGCGGCGGCTGCGTCGAGCCGTCGCGATGCCGGCCGGCTGAGCGCGCTCACCAGCTCACCCAGGCTTTCCAGATTATGGACCGGACGGAACTCGTCGACATAGGGCAGGATTGCCCGCATGCCCAGGGATTTAGGCGCGAACCCCTCGTAGCGCAACAGGGGGTTCAGCCAGATGAGCCGCCGGCAGGACTTGTGGAGCCGGTCCATCTCGAGGCCGAGACCCACGCCGGCATCGCGGTCGAGCCCGTCGGTGATGAAGAGCACCACGGCGCCCTGGGCCAATACGCGCCGAGACCATCGGCGATTGAACTCGCCGAGGCATTGACCGATGCGCGTACCGCCCGACCAGTCCTCGACCACACCCGCGACCTTGTCGAGGGCCACATCGACATCGCGGTAGCGCAGGTAGCGCGTTACGTTCGTGAGTCGGGTCCCGAACAGGAAGGTATAGACGCGGTCGCGGTCATTGGTGACCGCGTGCATGAAATGCAGGAAGAGCCGGCTGTAGCGGCTCATGGACCCGGAGATGTCGCAGAGGATCACCAGCGGCGGCGGGCGCGTGCGCCGGCTCTTGCGCTTGAGCGCGATCAGGCCACCGGAGCGTAGCGCCGCGCGCAAAGTCGCCCGCATGTCCGCGCGGGCGCCTCGGGGGTTGGGCTGGAAGCGGCGGGTCGGTACGTCCATGAGCGGGAGCGTCATCCGCCGGATCAATTGCTTCGCGCGCGCCACCTCCTCCGCGGACATCTGCTCGAAATCCATCCTCTGCAGGAGCTCGCGGTCGGAGAACGTCATGGCCGCGTCGAGTTCGACTTCCTTCTCCTGCGGCCGGTCGTCGGGCGCGTCGCTTTGGCCGGGGTGTAGCGCCTCGGCGAGGCGCCGGCTCATCTCCTTGCCCTCGGGCGCCCCAGGCGAGCGCATCTCCGGCAGCAGTAGGCCCATCATCTTTTCGAGCAGCTGCGGATTGCGCCAGAAGATGTGGAAGGCCTGGTCGAAGAGTTCGCGCTGATCGCGGCGGTTCACGAATACGGCGTGGAGCGCCCAGTAGAAATCGTGCCGATCGGCAATGCCGACGGCTTGCGCGGCCTCCGCCGCCGCGAGCACCTTGCCAGGTCCAACGGGCAGCCCCGCGGCGCGAAGCGCGCGGCCGAAGTGCATGAGGTTCTCCAGGAGCCGGCCGTCGCTCTGGGGGAGCTTTGCGTCAAAGTTGCTGTTCATGCACGTTGCGTTTCGATCGTCCGTCCGTCCGGAATTTCGAGCGATTTCTGCGGAAAATTCGGATCGCCGGCGCATTTTCGACCGAATTTTGTGAAAGCCAAACCGCTCTTTGCATTGATTAGATTGGCTTATCTGGGTTCGTTTCGTAATTTACATCTTCGGTTGGCGGGCGCTTGTCGCCTGAACGCAATGAGCGTAGGGCAGGTATGAGATGGTGCGTGCGCGGGAGACTTTCAAGGATGTGAGCGTGGCGCGCGGCTCAGCAAGAGGCCCACCGCTTCAGCTCGCCGCGGCGAGCTCGGCGCGAACCTGCTCGAGTATGCGGGTCGCCTCGCTGCCCTGCACCTTCGCAATGTCGTCTTGATATTTGAGCAACACGCCGAGCGTGTCGTTGATCGCTTCGGGCGTGAGCGCGAGCACGTCGAGCTGGGTCAGGGCCTGCGCCCAGTCGATGGTCTCGGCGACGCCCGGGAGCTTGAAGAGATCGGCGGTGCGGAGCTTCTGGACGAAGGCCACGACGTCGCGCGATAGGGTCTCCGCGGCGCCTGGCGCCTTGATGCGGAGAATCTCGAGCTCGCGCTTCGCGTCAGGATAGTCGACCCAATAGTAGAAGCAGCGGCGCTTGAGCGCGTCGTGAATCTCGCGCGTGCGGTTCGAGGTGATCACCACGATGGGCGGCTCATTGGCCTTGATCGTGCCCATCTCCGGAATGGTGATCTGGAAATCCGAGAGCACTTCGAGCAAGTAGGCCTCGAAAGGCTCGTCCGTGCGGTCGAGCTCGTCGATCAGCAGCACCGGCGCGCCCGCGAGGTCGGGCTCGAGCGCCTGCAGGAGCGGCCGCTTGATCAGGAACCGGTCGGAGAAGATCTCCTCCTCGACGGTGTCCTTGCTCTCGGTGCCGCCCTCGGCCAGACGGATCTCGATCATCTGGCGCGGGTAGTTCCACTCGTAGACCGCCGAGGCGACATCGAGACCTTCGTAGCATTGGAGCCGGATCAGCCGGCGCTCGAGGGCCTCCGCGAGGACCTTCGCGATCTCGGTCTTGCCGACGCCGGCCTCGCCTTCGAGGAAGAGCGGGCGGCGCAGGGACAGTGACAGATAGACGGCCGTCGCGAGGCTCCGGTCCGCGACGTAACGGCCGTGGCCGAGCAGAGTCAGGGTTTCCTCAACCGAGGTGGGCAGGGTGGGCGTTGTCATGACGATCGAATAGATGAGCCTTACGCAGTCAAAAGAAAACCCCCTCGCCCTGCCGCCCTCGAGTTGGCGGCGGGCGAGGGGGTGTTCGCCTTAGACTGTCAGGTTACTTCGCCGCCGCGACCGCGCGCTTCGCCATCACGGTCACGAGATGCGCCCGATACTCGGGGCTCGCGTGGATGTCGCCGTTGAGTCCGGAGGCCGACACCTTGATGTTGGCGACGGCGTCGGGCGCGAAGGATTTCGCCAACGCCGCTTCCATCTCCTTCTGGCGGAACACGCTGGGGCCGGCACCGGTGACGCCGACGCGCGTGCCCGAGCCCGTCTTCGCCACGAAGACACCCACGATCGCGTAGCGCGAGGCCGGGTTCGGGAATTTCATATAGGCGGACTTCTCGGGGATCGGAAACTGCACGGCGGTGATGATCTCGCCGGGCTCCAGCGCGGTCTCGAACATGCCCTTGAAGAAGTCATCGGCCGCGATCTTGCGCTTGTTGGTGATGACCGTGGCGTTGAGCGCCACCACGGCCGAGGGATAGTCGGCCGCGGGGTCGTTGTTGGCGATCGAGCCACCGATCGTGCCGCGGTTGCGGACGGCGGGGTCGCCGATGTGCCCCGCGAGATCGGCGAGGCCGGGGATCGCGCCTTTGACCACGTCGGAGGCTGCGACCTCCGCGTGCTTGGTCATGGCGCCGATCACGATGCTGTTGCCGTCCTTCTTGATGCCCTTGAGCTCGGCGATCCTCGCGAGATCAACGAGGTCCGAGGGCCTGGCGAGCCGCTGCTTCAAGGTCGGGATCAGCGTCATGCCGCCGGCGACCAGCTTGCCTTCCTCCGCCGACTGAACCGTCTTTGCGGCATCGGCGAGGCTCGAGGGTCGGTGATAGTTGAAGTTGTACATGGCTTTTGCCTCTCTTGATCGATGGGTTCCGATGGCGCCGCTAATCCGCGGCCTGTCGCTGGCCGCCGTGGATCGCGCGCCAGACGCGCTCGGGCGTCGCGGGCATGGCGAGGTCCTTGACGCCGAGCGGTGCCAGCGCGTTCACCACCGCGTTCATGATCGCCGCGGGCGCGCCGATGGCACCGGCTTCGCCGCAGCCTTTGACGCCGAGCGGATTGTGCGTGCAGAGCGTGACGTTGGTCGCGACCGAGAAGGACGGCAAATTGTCCGCCCGCGGCATGCAGTAGTCCATGTAGGACCCGGTCACGAGCTGGCCGTCGTCGTTGTAGACCGTGTTCTCGCAGAGCGCCTGGCCGATGCCCTGCGCCAGGCCGCCGTGCACCTGGCCCTCGACGATGAGCGGATTGATGATCCGCCCGAAATCGTCCGCTGCCGCGAAGCCGACCACGTGGACCGCGCCGGTGTCCCGGTCGATCTCCACCTCCGCCACGTGCGTCCCCGACGGGAAGGTGAAGTTCTTGGGATCGTAGAACGCGGTCTCGTCGAGGCCGGGCTCGACCGTCTCGATCGGGTAGTTGTGCGGGACGTAGGCGGCGAAGGCGATCTCGCCGAAGGCCTTCGAGCGATCGGTACCGGCGACCGTGAACTTGCCGTCCTTGAACTCGATGTCGGCCTCGGCGGCCTCGAGCAGATGAGCCGCGATCTTCTTCCCCTTGTTGACGATCTTGTCCATCGCCTTGACCAGGGCCGAGCCGCCGACCGCGAGCGAGCGTGAGCCGTAAGTGCCCATGCCGAAGGGGATCTTGCTGGTGTCGCCGTGCACGACCTCGATCTGCTCGATCGGCACGCCCAGCCGATCGGAGATCAGCTGTGCGAAGGTCGTCTCGTGACCTTGGCCGTGGCTGTGGGTCCCGGTGTACATCGTGATCGAGCCGGTCGGATGCACGCGCACCTCCGCGGTCTCGTACAAGCCCGCGCGCGCGCCGAGCGCACCCGCCACCGCCGAGGGCGCGATGCCGCAGGCCTCGATATAGGACGCGAGGCCGATACCGCGCAGCTTCCCGTGCTTCGCCGCTTCCTGCCGACGCTTCTCGAAGCCCGCGTAGTCCGCGGCCTTGAGCGCCATATCGAGGGTCGTGAAATAGTCGCCGCTGTCGTATTGGAGCGCCACCGGCGTCTGGTAGGGATAGGCGTTCTTCGGCACGTAGTTGCGCCGGCGCAGCTCGGCCGGATCGATCTTCATCTCGCGCGCCGCCGTCTCGACGATGCGCTCGACCACATAGGTCGCCTCCGGTCGGCCGGCGCCGCGATAGGCGTCCACCGGCACGGTGTTCGTGAACACCGCCTTCACCTCGCAATAGACGGCGGGCGTCGTGTAGGTGCCCGCGAGCAATGTCGCATAGAGGTAGGTCGGGATCGCCGGCGCGAAGGTCGAGAGATAGCCGCCCATGTTGGCGACGGTCGAGACCTTGAGCGCCAGGAACTTGCCATCCTTGTCGAGGGCGAGCTCCGCGTGGGTCACGTGGTCGCGGCCCTGCGCGTCCGAGATGAAGCTCTCGGAGCGCTCCGCGGTCCACTTGACGGGCTTGCCCACCTTGGCGGACGCCCAGGTGACGAACGCCTCCTCGGCATAGTGATAGATCTTCGAGCCGAAGCCGCCACCGACGTCCGGTGCCACGACCTTGAGCTTGTGCTCGGGCAGGTGGAGCACGAAGGCGCCCATGAGGAGCCGGATCACGTGCGGGTTCTGGCTCGTCGTATAGAGCGTGTACTCGCCCGTGCCGCGATCGTACTCGCCGATCGCGGAGCGCGGCTCCATGGCGTTCGGGACCAGGCGATTGTTGACGATGTCGATGCGCGTCACATGCGCCGCCTTCTTGAGGGCGGCGTCGACCGCATCCTTCTCGCCGATGTGCCAGTCGTAGCAGAGGTTGTTCTTGGCGGCCTCGAAGAGCTGCGGCTTGCCGGGCTTGATGGCCTCGGCGGCGTCGGTGATCGCGGGGAGCTCCTTGTAGCTGACCGAGATCTGCTCCGCTGCGTCCTTTGCCTGGTTGCGGCTCTCGGCGATGACGACCGCGACGGGATCGCCGACGTGGCGCACGCGGCCCTGAGCCAGCACGGGATGCGGCGGCTCGACCATGGGTGAGCCGTCCTTGTTCTTGATGAGCCACCCGCAGGGGAGGCCACCAACGTTGTCGGCGGCGAGATCGGCGCCGGTGAAGACGGCGACCACGCCGGGCGCGCGCTTCGCCTTAGAGGTGTCGATCGCGCCGAGGTCGGCATGAGCATGCGGGCTGCGCAGGATATAGGCGTAGAGCTGGCCTGGCCGATTGATGTCGTCGGTGTAATTGCCGCGGCCTCTCAGGAATCGCGCGTCCTCCTTGCGCCGGACGGCGGCGCCGATGCCGTCGCCGCTCATGATTGGCCTCCCTGCATCGCCGTGGCGCCGGCTTTGATCGCCTTGACGATGTTGTGATAGCCGGTGCAGCGGCAGATGTTGCCTTCGAGCCAGTGGCGGATCTGCTGCTCGCTCGGGTTCTTGACCTTCTTGGCGAGATCGACCGCGCTCATCACCATTCCGGGCGTGCAGAAGCCGCACTGGAGGCCGTGATGCTCGCGGAAGGCTGCTTGCATCGGATGGAGCTCGTTGCCGTTGGCGAGGCCCTCGATCGTCGTGACCTGCGCGCCTTCGGCCTGTACCGCGAGCAAGGTGCAACTCTTGACTGAGTTGCCGTCCACGTGGACGACGCAGGCGCCGCACTGGCTGGTATCGCAGCCGACGTGGGTCCCCGTCAGGCCCAGGTGCTCGCGCAGGAATTGAACCAGCAGCGTCCGGGCCTCGACATCGCCCTTAACCGCCTTGCCGTTCACCGTCATGCTTACGGTGGTCGCCATGATTTTTCGCTCCCTTAGGTTTGATCGGCGCCCGATTTGAATGCATCAGCCGCAAAACCGCGCCCGAGCGCGGGCGGGCCGGCTGGAGATAGCCGAGTTTCTTGCGGCGGAGGCGGCGGGTCAAGCCGCTCGGGGCTCAGGGCGCAATGACGAGGATTTGCGCTACAATTTCGAGGCAACTCACCACCGAGGTCCTGCCCCGCGTGCTCGCACTCCGTAAATTTGCCCTCGTATGTATGGCCGCCGCGGCGATGCTCGCGGCTCCGCCGGCTTTTGCGGGATGCCAGCGTCACGGCGAGCAGGGCGTGTCCGCAAGCGGCGAGGTCGACGATGCCTGGCTCGATCGCGCTGGCCGCGCGATGTACCTCCTCGACAGTGGCGACCTCGCCTGCGCCACCGAGGGCTTTCAGACCTATGTCCGGGACCCCGCGGGCAAGCTCAAGTGTCGCGCGGGCCAGCACATGGCCGTGGTCGGACGCCTCGAGCCGGTCTGGTTCGACTTCACGGGCTCCGGCTATTTCATCCGCGCCGAGAGCGTGACGTGCACCTGAGCGATCAGCTACCCGCGTAGAGATAGAGCAGCACCGCGACCAAGCCCGTGAGGAGCGCCACCCAGATGGCGGGGTGCACGCTCTTTCTCTCCGGAGGTGCCGGTCGATCGGCGGGCGATGCCGCCATTCTCGTCGGTGCCGCGGATGAAGCGGTTGCACTCGGCGCTCCCCGTGAAGCAACCGCGGAAGCCGATGCGGGTGCTGGCGCTGCGGCACCAACGGCCGTCGCGAACCTCGTGAAGAACTCATCCGCCATCTTGCGGGCGGTGGCGTCGATGAGGCGCGAGCCGATCTGCGCGAGCTTGCCGCCGATCTGCGCGTTCACCTTATAGGAAAGCATCGTGCCGCCGGTGTCGTCCTTGAGGCTCACCTGCGCGCCGCCCTTCGCGAAACCGGCGACGCCGCCCTGGCCCTCGCCGCTGATGGTGTAGCCGTTCGGCGGATCGAGATCGGAGAGCGTGACCTTGCCGGTGAATTTCGCGCTCACCGGCCCCACCTTGGCCGAGACCTTCGCGGTCATCTCGGTGTCCGAGAGCTTCTGGATCTCCTCACAACCGGGGATCGACTGCTTCAGTATTTCGGGATCGTTGAGCGCCCGCCACACGGTCTCGCGCGGCGCGGGTAGGCGGACTTCTCCGGTCATGTCCATCGGAAGCGTTCCTCGTTTTCGATCTGGCTGGGATTGCGCGCGAGGCTATCGCGGGTATGTGTGGAGGACAAGGCGCCGAGCCTAGTTTCCGAGCGCCTGATCGAGGTCGTCGATCAAATCCTGCGCGTCCTCGATGCCGGCGGAGAGCCGCAACAGGTCGGGCGGAGCAGGGGAGCCCGCGCCCTCGATGGAGGCGCGGTGCTCGATCAGGCTCTCGACGCCGCCGAGCGAAGTTGCGCGCTTCCAGATCTTGACCCGTGCCGCTGTCGAGATCGCGGCCTCCTCCCCGCGCTTGACGCGAATGCTCAGCATGCCGCCGAACCCGCCCCTCATCTGCTTCGCCGCGATCGCGT
>DATEGF010000201.1:0-7648 GCA_035280245.1 Allostellaceae bacterium | reverse complement strand
GGGCGAGCTGCTGGGCTGGACGCCGAAGCTGTCCGATCTCGACACAATTCTGAAGACCGCCTGGGCCTGGCACAACCGGGGAACCCAAGCGCGGCAGTCGGCGGCGGGTAACTAGCCCGCCGTCACGGAGGCGACATAGATGAACGAGGCCGCAGTCCTTCTGCCGATGTTGCCGTGCGCGAGCGCGGGGGCATTGGCACCGATCCGCGTCAGCGGCAAGTTCTTCTTCGCCGGCGACGAGAAGTTCTTCGTGAAGGGCGTGACCTACGGCCCGTTCCCAGTCGGCTCCCACGGCAAGCAGTTCCCCGAGTGCGACGTCGTCGTGCGCGACTTCCGGATGATGGCCGAGATGGGCGCCACGGTCGTGCGCCTCTTCACGGTCCCGCCGGTGTGGCTGCTCGATCGCGCGGCCGAGGCGGGCCTCCGGGTGCTGGTCGGGCTGCCTTGGTCCCAGCACATCGCGTTCCTCGACAACCGGAAGATCCAGAGCGAGATCCTTCGTAGCGTGAGCGAGGCGGTGCACGGGCTCGGCCGCCACCCCGCGATCTTCGCCTATCTGATCGGCAACGAGATTCCGCCGGACATGGTGCGCTGGCACGGCGCTCAGCGAGTACGCGCGTTCCTGATCAAGCTCATGCAGACGGTGAAGGCCGCTGACCCCGCGCGGCTCGTGAGCTACGCCAATTTCCCCTCGACCGAGTATCTGACGGTCGACTTCACCGATTTCGTCTGCTTCAACGTCTACCTGCACGACGAGAGCGCGTTCCGCCGCTACATCTCGCGGCTGCAGAATCTTGCGGTCGATCGTCCTCTGGTGCTCACCGAGTTCGGCATCGATTCCTTCCGCGAGGGTCAGGAAGCGCAGGCGGAGATCTTGGCGTGGCAGATCCGCGCGGCCTTCGACATGGGCGTGGCTGGCACTTTCGTGTTCGCCTGGACCGACGAATGGTTTACTGGCGGGCACCTGATCGAGGATTGGGCCTTCGGCCTCGTCGATCGCAACCGCGAACCCAAACCGGCCTATCGGGCGGTTGCCCGACGTTTCCACGAGCCGATACCGCCGGGCCTCGCGCACAGCCCGCGCGTCTCGGTGGTGGTCTGCTCCTACAATGCCGAGCGTACGATGGAGGCCTGCCTCGCCTCGCTCGAGCATCTCAACTACCCGGACTACGAGGTGATCGTCGTCAACGACGGCTCGACCGATCACACCCTCGAGATTGCCGAGCGCTTCCCTTATGCGCGGATCATCAGCCAGCCGAACAAGGGCCTGAGCGTCGCGCGGAACGTTGGCGCGGAAGCGGCGACCGGTGAGATCGTAGCCTACACCGACAGCGACTGCGTCGCGGATCCCGATTGGCTGACCTATCTGGTCTCGACCATGGAGCGGAAGCAGTTGGTCGCATGCGGCGGTCCGAATTTTCCGCCGCCCGAGGATACCCTTGTGCCGTCCGCGGTTGCGGTGTCGCCCGGCGGACCCACGCATGTGCTGCTCACGGACGAGACAGCCGAGCATATCGCCGGCTGCAACATGGCATTCAGGCGCGACGCGCTGTTGGCGCTCGGCGGGTTCGATCCAGTCTATCGCGCCGCGGGCGACGACGTCGACATGTGCTGGCGCTTCCAGGATGCCGGGCACACGATCGGCTTCAGTCCAGCCGCGACGGTCTGGCATTTCCGGCGCAATACTGTGGGCGCTTATCTCGGCCAGCAGCGCGGCTACGGCAAGGCCGAGGCGCTGGTTTATGCCAAGCACCCCGTGCGCTTCAACCTGTTCGGCCAGGCGAAATGGCTCGGCCGGATCTACGGCGATCTCTCGGCCTCGTTCCTGCTCTCGCGCAAGCCGCTCATCTATTCGGGGGTGTTCGGGCGGGGATTGTTCCAGACCCTTTACGAGCCGCCCTCGTCGCTGACCGCAGTGCTGCCGTTGAGCTTCGAGTGGAATGTGGCGGCGCTCGCGCTGGCGGTCGCAGGCGCGTTCACCGGCGGTTGGCTCTGGCTCCTCGGCCTGCCCTTGCTCACGACCTGGCTGCTCGCGATCAACATCGCGCTCAAGGCGCCGATCGACCGGCGCTTCCGCGGCCTCAAGGCGCGCGCTCTCGTGGCGCTGCTGGTCTATCTGGGGCCGATCCTCCGGGGTTGGGAGCGGCTCAAGTGGCGCTTCAAAGCGCTGCCCTCGGAAGAGCCCGCCGCGCTCGGCGCCGTCGAGCAGAAGGCGCGGGTCTCCTGGCTCGGCCGTGCCCTCTATCTCTCCTATTGGAGCGAGCGTAGCGACGAGAAAGAGGCCTTGCTCGGGAGTCTCATGCGCGTGCTGGCGCCGCTCAAGTATTTCGTGGTCATGGACAGCGGCTGGGGCGATTGGGACATCAAGATATCGCGCGGCGTCTGGACGCGTGCTTTTGTCCTCAGCTGCGTCGAGAATCACGGCGGCAACAAGCGGCTCCTGCGGGTGCGCTGCGCGCTGACGTTATCGCGCTTCGCCAAGCTGATGCTCCGAAGCTATCTCGCGGCCTCCGTGCTGGCGCTCGTGTTGGCGGCTCCAATGGTCGCGCTCGCCATCGCGGTCGCGGGGGCCCTGCACGGTCTGGTGATCTTGCGGCACACCGTCGAGTTCGGTCAGGTCATGCACGGGCTCATCGATTCCGTGGCGATCGAGGCTGGGCTCATACCGGTGGCTCCGATCAGCAAGGCCCCCGCGGAGCCGAGGCTCGCGCCCAGCGCCGCTTGAGACTGGAGGCGCTCCGGTGCTGCGCCGTCTGATTCCATTCCTGGCGCCTTACCGTTGGCGATTCCTGTTCGCGCTGGCGCAGGTCTTCCTGATCGCGGGCTTCGAACTCCTGAAGCCGTGGCCGCTCCAGGTCGTGATCGACGACGTTCTCGGCGGCAAGCCCGTCGGGATCGCCTGGCTCGAGGGTTGGTCGCCGAGCCTCCTTTTGGCCGGCGCTTGCCTCGCCCTCGTGGCCGTGACCCTCGGCAGCGGCCTGCTGACGCTACTCCACAACATCACCACGATCGGCGTCGGCCAACGGATGGTGAACGACCTCCGCGGCGCTCTCATGGGCCATCTGCACCGGCTGTCGCTCGCGTTTCACAGTCGGCAGAAGGTCGGCGACCTCATGTACCGCGTGACCTCCGACAGCTTCGCGGTGCAGACGCTGATCATGAACGGTGTCCTGCCGATCCTGTCGGCGCTGATCCTGCTCGCAGGCATGATCGTGGTGCTGACCCGGCTCGACTGGCGCCTGACGCTGATCGCGCTCACGGTAGTGCCGGCGCTTTTCGTGCTGATCGCGCTATTCAATCGGAAGATCGTCACGCTTGCGACCGAGGTGCGGGAGCGCGAAAGCCTGGTCTACAGCCTGGTCCAGTGGGCCATGACTTCCATCAAGGTCGTCCAGGCCTTCACCAAGGAGGAGGACGAGCACCGGCGCTTCATGGGCGCGAGCCGCGCGAGCCTGGTGGCGACGCTCAGGCTCTATGGCTGGCAGACGCTCTACTCCGCCGTCGTGAACGGGGTGATCGCGGGTGGCACGGCGCTGGTGATCTATGTCGGCGCCTCGGCCGTGCTGGGCGGACGCCTCAGCCTCGGCCAACTCATCGTATTCATCTCCTACCTCGCGCAACTCTATCAGCCCGTGAACCAGATCACCCAGAGCTGGGGATTGATCGCCGGTGCACGCGTGGGCGCGCGCCGGTGCTTCGAGGTGCTGGATATCGAGGCTGACCTCAAGGACGGCACGCGCGGCTTTCCCGCGGGTGGCGCCAAGGGCGCGGTGGAGTGGCGCGGCGTCTCGTTCGGCTATCGGCCCGATCTCGCGGTCCTCAAGAGCATCGACCTCAGAGTCGAGCCCGGTACGAAGGTCGCGGTGGTCGGTCCTACCGGCGCCGGAAAGTCGACCCTGCTGGGCTTGTTGCCGCGGTTCTTCGATCCCAGCACGGGCACTGTGCTGATCGACGATATGCCGATCACGGATTACCGGATCGCCGAGCTGCGCCGGCAGATCTCCATGGTGCTGCAGCCGCCGCTGGTGTTCCCGCTGTCGGTCAAGGACAACATCGCCTACGGCCGGCCCGGCGCCGACGATGCCGTGATCGAGCAGGCGGCACGGCTCGCGCGCATCCACGACCTTGTGCGCTCGCTTCCACAAGGATACGACACCGTCATCGGCGAGGGTGCCGGCAACCTGTCCGAGGGCGAGAAGCAGCGTCTCACCATCGCGCGGGCGATCCTGCGCGACGCACCTATCCTGATCCTGGATGAGCCCACCTCGGCCCTCGACGTCGAGACCGAAGCGATGGTGATGGCGGCCATCCGTCGCCTCACGGAAGGACGCACCACCTTCATCATCGCGCACCGGCTCTCGACGGTCCGCGACGCCGACCTGATCCTGGTGCTGCGCGACGGCACCATTGTCGAGCACGGCAGCTTCGCCGAGCTCCTGCGCCGCGGCGGGGCCTTCGCCAACCTCTACAACACGCAGTTCAAGGGCGCGGCCTAAGCGCGAGAGCGTTTCCTGCTCCGGCGCTTCTTGCGGGGCTCGACTTGCGCGTGCAGCGTCTTCATGGCGTCGACGGCGGCATTCCGAGCGCGCCTCAGGAAGTCCAGCAGAAGCGTAAGTTCCTTTTCGCTGAAGTCCGCGAGCGCGTCGGACGCCGCGCGCTCCATCGGCTCGAAGAGTGGGACGATGCGGTGGGCGACCGCGGGGAGAGGCCGCACCAGCACCTTCCGGCGATCACTCCCGTCCCGCTCACGGCGGGCGAAACCGGCCTGCTCGAGCCGGTCGATCACGCCGGTGATCGCTCCTGTGGTGAGCCCGGTGAGCGTCGCGAGCTCGCCCGCGGTGATGGCACCGCGCATCACGATGAAATCCAGGCACTCCAGATCCGTGCTGTTGACGCCGAGGCGAGCGGCGACGGCCTGGCTGTAGAGCACGCCCTGGCCGCTCGCGTCGCGCATGGCGCGATTGAGCGCAATCAGCAGCTCGCGTCGGTCCGCCGTCACCCGTTGACTCTTCGTGCTATTATCTTATGCAGTGATTATCTTATTTACTAAGGGGATAGTGGCGTGATGAAAGCCTCACCCAAGCAGCATCGGAAACCTTACAAGGGCATGCGGATGGAGGGCATGCTTGCGACCTGGTACGCGAAGAATACCGCTAACCTCGGCGCGGAGTTTAGAGCTTGCGCCGAGCGCATCGACAATTATCTGGCGGCGGGCGCCGAGGTGCTGGAAGTGGCGCCCGGGCCGGGGTATCTCGCGATTGAGTTGGCGAGGCTCGGGCGCTGCCGGATCACCGGCCTCGACATCAGCCAGTCCTTCGTCCGCATCGCGGCCGAGAAAGCAGCGCGGGCAAGTGTCAGTATCGAGTTCCGGCAGGGCGACGTGGCGGCGATGCCCTTCCCGGAAAACCGGTTCGACTTCGTCGTGTGCCGAGCCGCATTCAAGAATTTCAGCGCGCCAGGAGTGGCACTGACCGAGATGTATCGGGTCTTGCGGCCCGGCGGGGCGGCGCTCGTGATCGACATGCGGCGCGATGCCTCCGACGAGGCGATTGACGAGACCGTCACGCAGATGCGGCTGGGCGCGCTCGATGCGTTCGTGACGCGCGCCATCTTCAAGCATGCGCTCCGGCGGCGGGCATACTTGCGCCAGCAATTCGAAGCCATGGTGGCGGCCACGCCGTTCGGCCGCGCGGATATCAGGGAGGCTCCACTCGGCTTCGAGGTCTGGCTGCACAAGGCGCTCACGAGAGCGTTGGGGTGCCACCGGACGGGCGGAGGTCTAGACGAAGGCCATCGCCTTGCGTTATGTCGGCGCTCATGACCGATCAGACAAATCACCTGGGCCAGCCCATCGGGTTTCCGCTCTCCGGTTGGACTGCGCGGCCGCGGCCACCGCGCACCGCCGCGGAGGGTCGGCTCTGCCGCATCGAGCCGATTGACGTCGAGCGCCACGCGGCCGATCTCCACACTGCCAACCGCGAGGACAAGGACGGCCGGAACTGGACGTATCTGGCATACGGACCCTATGAGAAGCTCGAGGACTACCGCGCGTGGATGCGCTCGACCTGCCTCGGCGACGATCCGCTCTTTCACACGATCATCGACCGGAAGAGCGGCCGCGCCGTTGGTGTCGCCAGCTATTTGCGCATCGATCCCGGGCACGGCGTGATCGAGGTCGGGCACATCAACTATGCGCCGCCGCTTCAGCGCACCACGGCGGCGACCGAGGCCATGTTCCTGATGATGCGGCGCGTCTTCGACGAGCTCGGCTATCGCCGCTACGAATGGAAATGCGACGCGCTCAACGCGCCCTCGCGCGCCGCGGCGCTCCGGCTCGGCTTCCAGTACGAGGGCATCTTCCGGCAGGCCACGATCTACAAGCATCGCAACCGGGACACCGCTTGGTACGCGATCACCGATCGCGACTGGCCCGCGCTCAAGGCCCGCTACGAGCGTTGGCTAGACCCAGCGAATTTCGAAGCGACAGGGCGACAGCGCCAGAGCCTGGCGGTCAAATCTTGAGATAGGGCGCGATCCGGGCGCCGATCTCGGCTGTGGAGATGCCGAGATTGCTTTGCACGACCGTGAAGAAGCCAGGTACCTCGGGGTCGAAGCATTCCGCGACGTTCCACTGGTCGAAGCCGCTTTTCCGCCAGACATGGGTGGGGCACCACAAGCGTCGCGGCGTATCGGTGCCCGCGACCAGGTGAAAATCCGCAAGCATGCCCGCGGCCTCGCCGGCGAGATAGTAAAGCGCATACTCGCTCCAGCGCGGCATCCAAGGCCGCTTCGCCTGCCGGAGCAGTATTTCGGCCCAGGCCTTGTCGTGGCGCCGCTCGAGATCCCCGAACAGCTGCAGGCAAATCGTCCGTGCGAGGATCGCCGGCGTGACGAACATGCCTGGCGCGGAGAGATCTGGTGAGCGACCGAAGAGCTGCGCCGCTCCCGTCCACCAGTCCGGATGTGCCGTTCGAGGGTTCGGCTCGAGCAAGGCTCTTCCGCCGACGAGCAGGTCCGTGCGGCGCAGTGGCTTGCAGAGGATGACGTCGTCGTCGAGCGTCATGAAGAACGGCGCTTTGAGCCGCTCGGCCGCTCTCAGCTTGATCACCTGTTGGCGAAACCAGCCCGGGGCGAGGCGATGCTGGCCGAGGGCCGAGAGGTATTCATCCTCGGTGAGCACCACCAGCGGCAGTGAGCTCCATTGGCCGCAGAGCCGCTCGACCTCGGGTCGGTCTCCCCGAGGCACCACGACGTGAATTTCGTTGAAGAGTCCGGGCTCCGCGAAGGCGGCAAGCGAGGCGAGAAGAATGCGGCAACGCGGGATGATCTCGGCGTCGCGGCGGCGATGCACTCGCAGCGGGAGAACAGCGCCGATCGCGCCGGCGTCAGCCTCGCTCACGCGCGCGGGTCTGGCGGTCTAAATGCCGTCCAGCTGCCAGGAGAGGTCGTTGTGGATATTCCAGAGATAGCCGTGGTTGGCCGTACCGACGACGGCGTACTCATGCCCGTGATGACGCCACCAGAGCAGGTTGACGTCGCCACGCTGCTCCGGCGTGGGCGCCTTGTCCGGTCGCGACGTGTTCGCCACCACCACCGTGGCCGGGCCGAGCGCCTTGTTGTCGGTCGTGTAGAAGAGCTGTGTCGCCGG
>DATEGF010000200.1:0-2012 GCA_035280245.1 Allostellaceae bacterium | reverse complement strand
CACCGTGCGTCCTTCGAGACGGCCGCTGGGCGGCCTCCTCAGGATGAGGCTGTCCTTTATGCCATATACCATTCAACCTCATGCTGAGGAGCGATCCGCAGGATCGCGTCTCGAAGCACGCATGATGTGATTGGCGGTCTTCCTCCGTGTCCTCTGTGTCTCTGTGGTGAATCTTATCTTATGCCTACAGCAGATCCGCCACCGCCGCCCGATAGCGCTTCATCGCGTCCACGTGCTCCTTCACCGTGCGGCCCTCGATGCGTTGGTGGTGGTAGCGGGCGTAGACGTTGTTGAGGGTGATGTGGGTGACGCCGGCGGTCTTCCAGGCCGAGAGCTCCGCGCGCCAGCTCTTCTCGTCGCCGACGGCGGAGACCCAGACCGCGAGGCCGAGGCTCGCGGGATTGCGGCCCGCGGATGTCGCGAGGGCGCGGAGCTTCGCGAAGGCGGCGTCGGCTTCGGGGCCGAGCGGATAGGACAGCATGATCCAGCCGTCGCCGGCTCTCGCGATGCGCTCGAGCGCGCGCGCGTCGTGGCCGCCGAACCAGACCGGCACCCGGCGATTGAGCGGCATCGGATTGATCCCGGCGTCCTCGATCGTGTGCCACTCGCCCTTGAAGCTGACGTGCGGCTCGGCCCAGAGCGCGCGCATCACCTTCACCTGCTCCTCGCTGCGGCGGCCGCGGTTCTTGAAATTCTCGTTGAGCGCGGTGAACTCGACCGGGTTCCAGCCGATGCCGACGCCGAGCCGGAACCGTCCGCCCGAGAGCACGTCGAGCGAGGCCGCCTGCTTCGCCACCAGCGCCGTCTGCCGCTGCGCCAGGATCAGCACCTCCGTCGAGAAATGGATCTTGCGCGTGACGCCCGCGAGGAACCCGAACAGCACGAAGGGATCGTGGAAATAATCCTCCGACGTGTTGCGATTGCCCCAGTCCGGCCGGCTCTCCTTGTTGACGCCGAGCACGTGGTCGGGTGTGGCGAGGTAATCGAAGCCGAGACCCTCCGCGGTCGTCCCAAGCTCGCGCACCACATCCGGCGCGCCGCCGGTGTCGATCAGGGGCAGCATGTAGCCAAGCTTCATCGATCCGGTCTCCCTTCAATGCGAAGGGAATTGAACCACAGAGGCGATGAGGCAGTGAGGAAAAGATTTGAACCGCCAAGGCGCCAAGAGCGCCAAGATTTCGGAGATGCGGAAAGAGAGGTATGTGCGCGGCGAAGCCGCAAATCCAACTTGGCGCCTTGGCGTCTTGGCGGTTCAAACTTTGATTGCGACTTCGCCGCGAGCGCCAGCCTCTCATTGCCTCACCGTCTCTGTGGTGAGCTTTCCTTTCGATCAGCCGTGGTCGATCTTCTCGAGTTTGATCACCACGCGGCGGTTCTGCGCCTGGTTCTCCGGTATCGCGTGACCGAAGGCGTCGCGGTTGGGGAGTTTGGGGAACGTGTCGGCGTAGCCGGCGGCGCGGAGCTTCTGGGCGGGGATGCCCTGGTCGAGGAAGAAGTGCACCACGGCCGCGGCGCGCGCGGTCGAGAGCTCCCAGTTGGAGGGGAATTGCGGCGTGCTGATCGGCGCGTCGTCGGTGTGGCCCTCGACGGTGATCAGATAATCCCTGAGCTCGTCGGATTTGAGGCGCTGCGCCACGTCGGCGAGCACGCCCTGGCCGTCCGCGCTGATGGTGGCGGAGCCGCTCGGGAAGAAGGTGGCGCTCGACATGTTGACGGTGGTGAGGCGGTCGCCCTTCTGCTCGACCTCGGCCGTGCCCTTCGCCTGCAGCGGCTCCAGGATCGAGGGCGGCGTGATGCCGGTGGTGTCGAGGGCCACGAGAGGCTGCGGCTCGGGAGCGGGTGCGGGCGGGGGCGGCGGGGGTTCGGCCTTGATTTGCGAGACCGCTCCCACCGCCGCCAGCGGCTCCGGTTTCACCGGCACCGCAAGCTTGGGAATCTCGTCCTCGGTCGGCCGGTCCGCGATCGGCGTGCCGTGGAAGGGCAGGTCGCCCTCGAGGAAATACGTGGGCTCG
>DATEGF010000199.1:0-3931 GCA_035280245.1 Allostellaceae bacterium | reverse complement strand
CAACCCGGGCATCTTCAAGATGTTCCAGAAGCCGGAGCTCGGGGCCCTCATGGACAACGGCCTGGTCTTCGCCGGCAACCCCGACTCGGTCTACCGCCAGATCATGAGGATGTACGACCACGTCGGCGGCTTCGGGCATCTCTTGATCATGGGCCAGGCCGGTTTCCTCGACCACGACGAGACGGTCAAGGGCATGCAGATGTTCGTGCGCGAGGTCTACCCGCGGCTCAAAGCGCTCGCGTAGTGCTCGGGATTGCGCGCACGCAGCCCGCCCGCCGACGCTCGCCCGTGCTCGGTGCTCGCTCTCGTCATTCGATAGTTTGGGCAAGTCACGGGTGAACGAGCAGATGCGCATGAGCAACCGCCTTGCCCGGCATGGGCGGAAATGCAAGGGAACGCTGACCAGTCACTTCGCGAAAGAGCCCTTCAACGTGACCAGACGCGGCTTCTTCAAATACTCGGCGGGGTCCAGGCCCAGGAACTGGTCGACGTTGCGGATGGTCTCGATCACGACGGGGACGATCTGGTCGCCGACCTTGTCGATCCGGCTGATGTAGATGTCGCTGACGACGTTCTGGTAGCGATCGAATCGCACGCGCCCCTGCGGCGCCTCGACGTCGGTCTTGCGTAGCGCCTCGACGAAGCGCGGCGAGTCCTCGATGTGGCCGCCCGTCGCGCCGACGGCCTGGTCGATCGCCGCCATCGCGGCATGGTGAATGCGGCGGGCGAGCCGGGGTCGCGCCCGAACTTCGCGCGGAAGGCTTGGACGAACTTCCGGTTGCGCGGCGTGTCGATCGTGTACTGATACGGCTGGCTGTTGTAGACGCCGACGGCCGCATCCCCGGCTGCGGGCAAGAGCGAGATCTCGCTGACGCCGACCGAGGCGTCGACGAGCGGGATCTTGCCCTTCAAGCCGTACTCCTGGAACTGCTTCACGAAGCGCACACCGTCGACGCCGACGGTCTGCACGCCGATGACGTCCACGTCCTGGCGCAGCTTCGCGACCCAGGGCGCCATATCGGCGGTGCCCAGCGGCGGATAGATCTCGTGCACGATCTTGCCGCCCGACTCCTCGAACGCGCGCGCCCACGCCATGATGAGCTCGAGCGGGCCCACGCTGTCCGAGGCGATGATCGCCGCCTTGCGGGCCTTCAGGTGGCGAACGGTCCACTGGCCGATGGGTGCGGCGGTCATCGCCGCGCTGTAGGTCACCCGGAACACGTAGGGGTTCTGCTGCAAGGTGAGATTCTCGGCGACGGCGAAGCCCGAGATCAGCAGCGGGACTTTCTGCGCGTTCACGTAGTCCTTCACCGCGAGCGCGGCGGCCGAGAGCACGAGGCCGACGATCGCCCTGGCCTGGTCGCGCTCGACCAGCTTGCGGATCTTCGCCAGCGCCACGTCGGGCTTGGTCTGGTAGTCCTCGACGACCAGCTCGAGCTTGCGCCGGCCGAGCTGTCCGCCCACCTCCTCGGAATAGAGGCGCGCCCCGTCGATGATGTCCCGCGCGTAGGTTGCGAACGGCCCGGTCGAGGGCGCCAGCAGGCCGATCGTGATCGGCCCGGTGGGCACCGGTCCTTGCGCGAACGCGCCCCACACCGGGAAGAGCACGGCGGTGAGCAGCAGCGCCACGACGGGCGCGAGCAGGCGGCGAGCGCATCGGCTCATGACGTTCTCCCTTGAAAGCTCGGCATGATCTTCTCGGCGAAGAGGCGCAGCGAGCGGAGCGACTGCTCCTGCGTCAGATCGCCCCAGGCGAAGCAGCCGATGACGTAGTCCGCGCCGGTGGTCTCGACGAGACGCGCGACCTGATCGCGTACGCGCTCGGGCGAGCCGACCAGAATCGTCTCCCGCTGGAGCGCCGCATCGAGATTCACGCGCTGCACATATGTCGTGTCGCCGTGGTCGGCCCAGAGCTTCACGAAGCTCGCCGCCCAGCGGGGATGTGCCGCGCGCACGATCGCTTCCGCTTCCTTATCGGTGTCGGCGACGACCACCTGCCGATTGATGGCAATGCGGGGTGTCGCGACGTGCGGATTGAGGCGCTTGGCGTCGCGGCGATGCTGCGGCCAGACGGCTCGATAGCGCTCGACGAAGGGACGATACGCCTCGGCCGGACCGAGCCCCGCCAGGTTCATGTTTTGCGAGGCGGCCCACGCGACGCTGTCGATGTTGCTCGTCGCGTACCAGAGCGGTGGATACGGCCGCTGCTGCGGCGCCAGCTCCATCGGCACGTCGTCGTAGCGGTAATGCTCGCCATGGTAGGTGAGCCGCGGGCTCGTCATCCCGGTCACGAGCACCTCGAGCGCCTCCTCGAACATGGGCCGCGTGCGCGCCGGATCGAATCCGTGGTAGCCCACCTCGTACGGCGACACGCCCCGGCCCACGCCCACCTCGAGCCGGCCCCCGCTCAGGTGATCGAGCATGCAGATCTCGCCCAGCAAGCGGAGCGGCGAATAGAGAGGCAGGAGGAAGACGAGCGGTCCCAGACGGATGCGCCGCGTGCGCTGGGTCGCGGCGGCCAGGAATACCGAGGGCGACGGCGCCATGCCGAGCGGCGTCGCGTGGTGTTCGGCCAGGTGATAACAGTAGAACCCGGCCGCGTCGGCCTCTTGCAAGAGCTGCAGCCGGTCCTCGTAGAGCTGCCCGAGCGCTCCCTGCTGCCGGCGGTCGATCCAATCGAACATCCCGAACTCCACGTTGGCCATGGCGCCCTCCGGTTCGGCATTCTCGCACCGGCGGGGGACCGCGCGGAGATCAGTTCACGGCAGCGGTCTCGACCCGGGCGGTCGACGCTCGGCTGAAGCGGATCCGATAGTAGGTGATCCACAGCGCGATCAGCGGCATGCCGATCGCGGTCGGCCAGAGCCAGCGCACGGCTGTTGGGAGAAAGGTGAAGTTGACGACGGAGAAGGCCGACACCGTCGCGATGTACGAGCCGAGCATCCCGCCCATGTGGGCTGACCACCACGCGTTCCGGTCCGCCGGCGGGCGAGCGAACCTCTTGATGTCGATCCCGGCGAGGACCATGCCGAGGATTCCGAAGACGACCGGGACGATGCCGAGCCGCTGCCAGGCGGCGCCCGGCCGGATGAAGCCGAGCACCGTCATCGTGCCGCTCACCGTCAACGTGACCAGCGCGGCCGTCCAGTCGAGCGCGGTGGCTCGCTCGCCCTGGGCAGGCCGCTTGCGCGAGAGTGTCCGATAGCCGGTGAACGCCATGTAGAAGCTGAAGACGGCCAGCAGCGCGAGGAAGATCTGCGGACGCCAGAGCGCCATGACGACGGCCGTCGCCGCGACCACCGCCATCGCCCAGAAGTAGATCTTGCCCCAGCGCCGATGCGCGCCGCCGCCCTTGACGGTCAGCATGGCCAGCGGTGCCAGGAAGAGGGCGATGGTGCCGGCCGAGATGTGGATCAACCGGATCGTCGTGACCAGAGCTTCCATCGCGCGTCCTCCTCAGCGCCGGAGGCGCTTGCCTCGTCCCTCGAGCCGCTTGAGCGCGCGGAGCGATTCCGCGCACCACGCGACCATCGCGCGGCAGCGCTGCTGGCCGTAGTGCAAGGTTAGCAGCGTGAACGGAAGCTGCGGATGTCCAGCCAGCCCCTCACGCACGCGCCGCTCGATCCCGACGTACATCTCGAGGTGAGCCTGCTGTGTCGCCCGGTAATGCTCGATCTGGGTGACGCTATCGGCAACCCGCCCTTCGGCGCCGAGAAAGAGCTTCAGCAGGAGCTCGTTGCGGAATGGCTCCTGCCGCGCCGGCACGGCGAGCCAGCGCGCGAGCTCCTCGCGGCCCTTGTCGGTGAGCGAGTAAATGTACCGGTCGGGCTTGCCGCGTTGCTTCTCGCGCCGCCGCGCGGCGAGCCCCTCGGCCGCCAGCCGGTTCAGGATCGGGTAGATCTGCCCGTAGCTCTCGTTCCAGAAGTGCGCG
>DATEGF010000198.1:0-2693 GCA_035280245.1 Allostellaceae bacterium | reverse complement strand
CGTGAGGTCGCCGTCGGCGGCAATCTCGGCACGCCCGTGCTCTCCTTCCCGCCGCTCGGCAAGGACGGGATCTACGTGCTCGAGATGAGCTCCTATCAGCTTGAGCTCACGCAGTCGCTCGCGTGCGATGTCGCGGTGCTGCTCAACGTGACACCCGACCATCTCGACCGGCATGGCGGCATGGCCGGCTACGTCGCGGCCAAGGAGCGGATCTTCAACAATCAGCGCGCGAGCCAGGCAGCGGTCGTCGGCATGGACGATGATGTCTGCCGCGGCATCGCCGGCAAGCTTCGGAGCAGCAAGCGTCAGGCCGTGGTGCCGATCTCGGCGGAGCGCGTGGTCGACGGCGGCGTCTATGTCGAGGACGGCGTCATGACCGATGCCACGAGGCCGCGGGCGAAGCGTGTCATGGATATGCGCGGCGCCCCTCGGTTGCCGGGCCGCCACAATTGGCAGAACGCGGCGGCGGCTTTTGCCGCGGCGCGCCGGGTCGGCATCCCCGCCGAGGCCGCGGTCGCGGGGATCGAGAGCTTCCCCGGTCTCACGCACCGGCAGGAGCTGATCGCGACGGTCGATGGGATTCAATACGTCAACGACTCCAAGGCGACCAACGCGGACGCCACCGCGCGCGCGCTCGTCTGCTACGACGCGATCTACTGGATCGCCGGCGGTGTGCCGAAAGCGGGCGGCATCGAGCCCCTGCGGTCGCTCTTCCCACGGATCCGCCATGCCTTCCTGATCGGCGAGGCCGCGGAGAGCTTCGCGGCGACACTCGGCGACGCGGCCGAGCACACGATTTCGGGTGATCTCGCGACCGCGGTCGCCGCGGCGCGCGTCGCCGCCGAGGCCGATCGCGCCGAGGGCGCTGTGGTCCTGTTGTCGCCCGCGTGTGCTTCCTTCGATCAGTTCGCGAACTTCGAGGCGCGCGGCGAGGCGTTCCGCGCGCTCGTGACGGACATCGCGAGGCGGCCATGAGTTTCGCCCGCGTCGACCAGAGCCCGATCGCTCAATGGTGGTGGACCGTCGACCGTTGGACGCTCGCCGCGCTGACGGCGCTCATGGGGTTCGGCTGCATCCTGGTGATGGCGGCGAGCCCGGCCGTTGCGGACCGGATCGGCGCGGACAATCTCCATTTCGTGAAACGGTTCTTCGCGGTGCTGCCGCTCGCGATCGCCGCGCTCTTCGTGGTGTCGCTGCAGAGCCCGCGCGCGATCCGCCGGATGGCCGTGATCGGTTTCGTGATCGCGATGGCGCTCCTCGCGCTCACCTTCGTCATCGGCGTCGACATCAAGGGCGCGCGGCGCTGGATCAATCTCGGCGGCTTCGCGCTGCAACCGTCGGAGTTCGTCAAGCCGACTTTCGCGGTGCTGGCGGCGTGGCTCTTCGCGGAGCAGCGCGCCAACCCACGCTTCCCCGGGAACATCATCTGCATCGGGCTGTTCCTCCTGGTGCTGGCCATGCTGGTGAAGCAGCCGGACCTCGGCATGGCCGCGGTGGTCTCGGCCGTGTGGCTGACGCAGTTCTTCCTCGCCGGCCTCCGGCTCTACTGGGTCGCGGTCGGCATGGGCTGCGGCGCGGTCGGCGTGGTCGCGGCCTACTTCACGCTGCCGCATGTCGCCGGCCGCATCGACCAGTTCTTCGACCGCGGCGGCGATGGCTACCAGATCAACCGCTCCATGGAGGCCTTCTCGAACGGCGGCCTCTGGGGTCGTGGGCCCGGCGAGGGCACCGTCAAGGGCGTGCTGCCCGACGCGCATGCGGATTTCGTCTTCGCCGTGGCGGGCGAGGAGCTTGGCCTGATCGCCTGTCTCGTCATCGTGGTGCTGTTCTCTTTCGTGGTGCTGCGCGGGTTCACCCGCGTGCTCCAAGAGCCGAACCTCTTCATGATGCTGGCGGCGACCGGACTCTTCGCGCAATTCGGCCTCCAGGCCATCATCAACATGGCCTCGACGCTCCACCTGATGCCGACCAAGGGCATGACGCTGCCGTTCATCTCCTACGGCGGCTCGTCCATGGTGGCGATCGCGCTCGGCATGGGCATGGCGCTCGCGTTGACGCGGCGCCGCTTCGGCGGAGTCGAGGCATGAGCAACCTCGTCGTGCTCGCCGCCGGCGGCACCGGCGGTCACATGTTCCCGGCGGAGGCGCTGGCGCGGGCGCTGCTCATGCGCGGCAGGCGCGTCGCCTTGATGACCGACAGCCGTGGTGAGGCGTTCGGCGAGCGGCTTCCCGGCGTAGCATTGCACCGCGTCCGCGCGGGCCGGTTCAGCGGCAACATCCTGCGGAAGGTCCTCGGCCTCGTCGAGCTCGCGCTCGGCACCTTCGAGGCCGCGCGACATCTGCGGATGCTCGCGCCCGCAGCCGTGGTGGGATTCGGTGGCTACCCCTCGGTGCCGACCATGCTGGCGGCCGCGCGGCAGAGGCGGCCGACCGTGATCCACGAGCAGAATGCGATCCTCGGCCGCGCGAACCGGCTCCTTGCCTCGCGCGCGCGGCGGATCGCGACCTCCTTCGCGGAGGTCGGCGCTCTCAGCACTCCGGATCGTGCCCGCGTGACGGAGACCGGCAATCCCGTCCGTCCCGCTGTGACGGCCCTCCGGGACACTCCTTATATGGAGTCCTCCGGCGATGCGGCGTTCGAGCTGCTGGTGCTCGGCGGTAGCCAAGGCGCGCGGATCCTGAGCGCGGTGGTGC
>DATEGF010000197.1:0-6336 GCA_035280245.1 Allostellaceae bacterium | reverse complement strand
CGCCTCCCCTGGCGGCACAGGGCGTCCACGCCCTGCTGGAGCGTGCAGCGCTGCAGCGGGCGCAGGGCGCCCTCGGGGATGCCGAGGCGACGCTCCGCCAGGCCCTCTCGGCCGACGGCTCCAGCGCCGAGGCCTGGCACGCGCTCGGGCTGCTGCGTGGCGCCCAGAACGAGACCGCGGCAGCTGAGGCGGCTTTCAGGCGCGCCCTCGAGCTGCGGCCGAATTTCATCGCCGCGCTGATCAATCTCGGCTCCCACAAGGCCGGTCTCGAGCGGTTCGAGGAATCGCTGCCGTTCTATGACCGCGCCCTCGCTCTCGCGCCCGATCACGCCGTCGGCCACTGGAACCGCGCGATTGCCCTGCTGACGCTCGGCGACTACGGCGCGGCGTGGCGCGACTACGACTGGCGCTGGCTCATCCCCGAGCTCGTGCAGAGCGCGGAGGTGAGGGTGCTGGACCGCCGCTGGCGCGGGGAGCCGGTCGCCGGCAAAACCGTCCTGCTGCACTCGGAGCAGGGCATCGGCGACACCATCCAGCTCGCGCGCTACGCGCCGCTGGTGGCGCGGCAGGGCGCGCGCGTCGCTCTGGCGGTACAGCCGACGGTGGTGTCGCTGCTGGCGCAGCTGCCGGGCGTCGAGCGCGTCATGTCGGTGGCCGATCCCGTGCCGGCTTACGATCTGCAGGCGAGCCTGCCGGACCTGCCCGGGCTCTTCGGGACCTCGCTCGCGACCATTCCCGATCCCCAGGGCTACCTTCGGGCGGATCCCGCCCGCGCTGCGCACTGGAGAGAGCGCCTCGGTACCGAGCGGCGACGCAAGGTCGGCCTTATCTGGGCGGGCAATCCCCGCCACCGCGACGACCGGTTTCGCTCGATCGCGATCAAGACGCTGGAGCCGATCCTCGGGCGCGACGACGTCGCCTGGTTCAGCCTGCAGGTCGGCGCGCGGGCGGCGGATCTCGGCGCGCTCCAGGCGCCCGCACGCGTCACCGACCTCGCCGGCGAGCTCACGGATTTCTCCGAGACAGCGGCGGCGCTGGCGGCGCTCGATCTTCTGATCACCGTCGACACCGCGCCGGCGCATCTCGCGGGCGCGCTCGGTCGCCAGACCTGGCTTCTGATCGCGCGCCAATCGGATTGGCGCTGGATGCGCGGGCGCGAGGACACGCCCTGGTACGCGAGCCTGCGTCTCTTCCGGCAGGAGCGCCAAGGCGATTGGAGCCCGGTCATCGCCCGCGTCACGGCTGCGCTCGATCGCTGGCTCGCGCGCAAATAATATAAATATTACAAATATTTATGAGGGCTATCGCAACCCCGGCAAGGTCGCGCGCAAGGCCTCGTGCACGCGGGGCATGACGCTCTCCCAATCGCCGGGCCGCGGCTGCCGGAAGAGCCGCGCCGACGGGTACCAAGGATTGTCGTGGCGATCGAGGAGCCAGCGCCAGTCGGCGGCGTACTGCAGCAGGATCCACACGGGCTTGCCGAGCGCGCCCGCGAGATGCGCGACCGAGGTGTCGACGCTGATCACGAGATCGAGCTGCGCGATGATCGCGGCGGTGTCGGTGAAGTCCTCGAGCTCGGGGCCGAGGTTGGTGACGTGCGGATGCGACCGCAGCAGCGCGTCGTCGCCCTCGCGCAGATCCTTCTGGAGCGCCACGAAGCGCACACCCGGCGTCTCCAGGATCGACGCCATGAGCGCGAGCGGGATCGGCCGGTTGCGGAACTCGCCCTGCCGCGGCCGGCCCGACCACGCAATACCGATCCGCGCCAAGCGGCCGCTCTCGAGCCGGCCGCCCCAACGGTCGAGCTTCTCGGGCGGCGGCGCGAGGTAGGGAACCGCCGCCGGGATGGTCGCCATCGTCGTCTTGAAGGCAAAGGGCAGGCTCATGAGCGGAGAGTGGAGGTCGAGGTCCGGCAGTGGCTCGCCCGCCGTCGAGATGCGCGAGACGCCCGCCATGCGGCCAAGGAGCGGCGCCAGCGGCGCCTGTACCTCGAGCGACACCGTGGCGCCGAGTTGCGCCACCAGCGGCGCGTAGCGCGCGAACTGGATCGTGTCGCCGAAGCCCTCGCCGGGCTCGGCGTAAAGGAACACGCGCTTCCCCGCGATACCGGTGTCGCCGAGCCACTGGGGGCGCGAAAATTCGCGCCGCTTGGAGGTCGGCATCAGCAGCCGATATTCCCAAGCCCGCCAGCCCTCCGAGAAATCACCGAGCGCGAGCCGCGCCTGGCCGCCGCGCCAGTGCGCCTCGAAACTCCGGGGATCGAGCACGGTCGCATGCCGGTAGGCGGCGATCGCTTCCTGATGCCGGTTCATCGCCTGGAGCGCCCGGCCGAGCGTCTGATGCGCTTCCACGAAATCCGGGCGAAGCCCGATCAGGATCTGGGCTCGCTGGATCGCCGCTTCCGTGCGATTGAGCGCCAGGAGCGTGCCGGCGAGATTGATGTGGGCCTCGGCATAGTCGCGGCGCGCGCCGATCGCCTGCTCGAAGCGCGCAACGGCCTCGGCCTCGCGATCGACTGCCTTGAGCGCGTTGCCGAGGTTGTTATAGGCCTCGGCGTAATCGGGCCTGAGCGTCACCGCCTTCTCGTACCAGGCGATCGCCTCCGCGTGCCGCTCCTGGGCCTGCAGCGCGTAGCCGGTGTGGTAGTGCGCCTCGGCGTAGCCGGGCCGCAGCGCCATGGCGCGCTGATAACGGGCGATCGCCTCGCCGTGCCGGCCCAGCGACAGCAAGGCGTTGCCGCAATTGTGCTCCGCCTCCGGCAGATTGGGATCGATCGCGAGCGCACGCTCGAAGCAGGCTTTCGCCTCCTCGAACCGGCCCATGGCCTGCATGGCGTTGCCGAGGCCGAGCAGCGCCATGGTCGAGCTCGGCTGGCGCGCGAGCGCCTGTCGCAGCAGGGCCTCGGCCGCGGCGGGCTGCCCGCGCTGCGTGCTGATGGACGCGAGGTTGTGCAGCGAGCCCATGTGGTCCGCGTCCACCTGCAGCACCGCGCGGTAGAGCTGCTCGGCGTCGCCGAGCCGGCCTTGCTGGTGCAACGCGACCGCGCGGTCGAAAGCCTGCTGGACCGTAAGCCGCTCGCCCGACGCCATCTCGCGGCGCTACGGCCTCATTCGGCCGCGGTCGCGGGGATCGGCGGCTCGTAGGCCTGGATCGGCGGCAGGTTGCCCGCGAAGCGCTCGACCTCGACGCTGGTGAGCTGACCGGTGCAGCCCTGCGCCAGCCTCGAGGTGCCGACGTCGCGTGTCAGCACGTTGGGATTGCCGTGCACGCAGAGCGGCATCTCCTCGCGGGGATCCTCGGGGTCGTACCAGGCGCCGGTCGGCAGCTGCACCACGCCCTCGCGGATGCCGTTGGTGACGCGCACCGCCGCGAGACAAGCGCCGCGCTCGTTGAAGAGGCGGACGATGTCACCATCGGAAATTCCGCGCCGGGCCGCGTCGGCCGGATGCATCCGCATGACCTCGCGGCCGCGGTGCTTCAAAGCACCGCTATGCCCACCGAAGTCCAGTTGGCTGTGGAGCCGCGTCGCCGGCTGATTGGCGACCAGTTGCAGGGGCCGGCTCGCCTGCGGCGCATCGGTGGGCGGCAGCCAGGTCGGGTGGCCCGGGCAGTCGTCATAACCGAAGCCCGCTATCGCCTCGGAGAAGATCTCGACCCGCCCGCTCGGCGTCGGCAGCGGGTGCTTCTCGGGGTCGTCGCGGAATTTGCGCAGCATGCCGCCTTCGTCCGGCATCTGCGGGAGCGTGAGCTCGCCCTGCCGCCAGAACTCCTCGAACTGGGGCGCCGGCAGGCCGCGGTCGGCGAGCGCCTTCCGCGTGGGTCCATAGAGGTGCTTCAGCCATTCCTTGGCGCTCCGGCCTTCGGTGAAGGCCGCGGCGGTGCCGAGGCGCTCCGCGAGTGCCGTGAAGATCGCGTAGTCGTCGCGCGCCTCGCCGTAGGGCTCCGCGATCTTGTGCATGGCGATCATCAGAGGATCGGTCGGGCCCGCGCCGATGTCCTCGCGCTCGAGGGTCATCGTGGTTGGCAGCACGATGTCGGCGTGGCGCGCCGACGCGGTCCATGCGAGCTCGTGCACAACGAAAGTGTCGATGCGCGCCAGCGCCTTGCGCAGCCGGTTCAGATCCTGGTGATGGTGGAAGGGATTGCCGCCCGCCCAATAGACCAGGCGGATATCCGGATAGGTCATCCGCTTGCCGTCGTAGTCGAAGCCGGCGCCGGGATTGAGCAGCATGTCCGCGATCCGCGCGACCGGAATGAATGCGCGCACATTGTTTCGGCCCTGCGGCAGCGCTGCCGTCGGCACCGCGTTGGTCCGCCGTCCCGTGTGCCCGAGCGCCCCCAGCGAGTAGTAGTAGCCGCCGCCGGGCAGGCCGATCTGGCCCAGCATCGCCGCGAGCACCAGCGCCATCCAGATCGGCTGCTCGCCATGCTCGGCGCGTTGCAGAGAGTGCGAGGCCACGACCAGCACGCGCTTGCCCGTGAGCCGGCGCGCGAGGCCCGCGATTGCCTCGGCGTCGATGCCGCAGATCGACGCCGCCCAGTCCGCGGTCTTCGGCTGCCCGTCGGTCCGGCCCATGAGGTAGTCCTCGAAGACCGGCCAGCCCGTGCAGTAGCGGGCGAGGAACGCCGTGTCGTGCCGACCCTCGGCGACGAGCGTGTGCGCAATCCCCAGCATCAGCGCGGTGTCCGTGCCCGGCCGCAGGGCCACCCAATCGGCGCGCGCCTCCTCCGGAAGGTCGGACTTGAGCGGGCTCACCAGGATGAACTCGCAGCCGCGCTCGCGCGCCGCCCGCATCGACGGCCGCTCGATGTGCTGGCTGATGCCGCCGCTCGCGACCATGCTGTTCTTGAGCGCCATGCCGCCGAAGGCGATCACCAGCTCGGTCTTTGTGGCGACCTGCTCCCAGGTCACATTGTCGCGGCTGATGCTCTCGAGCGGTCCGGCGATATGCGGCAGCAGCACGGTCGAGGCGCCAGCGCTGTAGCTGTTGACCGAGCGGACATAGCCGCCGAGCGACGTGTTGAGGAACCGGTGCACCTGGCTCTGCGCATGATGGAAGCGCCCGGCGCTCGACCAGCCGTAGGAGCCGCCGAACACCGCCTCTGGTCCGTGCGTGTCGCGGACGCGCTTGAGCTCGGTAGCCAGCAGATCGAGTACGCGGTCCCAGGCCATCGGCACGAACTCGTCGCGACCGCGCCGGTCGTCGGGACCGGGCCCGCGCTCGAGCCAGCCGCGCCGGACCATGGGCCGCGCGACGCGGGCCCGATGCCGGACCGCCTCCGGGAAATTCTGCAGCACCGGATTGGGGTCGGGATCGCCGGGATGCGGCTTCACCACCAGGCGCCCGCCCTGCCAGCCCGCGGAGAAGGCGCCCCAGTGCGAGCTGTGCGGCCGGAAATCGGTATCGGGAGTCTCGGTCATGGTCTTCACCTCAGGACACGTCAATCAGCGAGCGCGGCACGGCGCCGCGCATCAGGGCCTTGCGGGCCTTCCACTCCTGGCTTGGCTCGAGCGTCTCCAGGAACTGTACCTCGCCACCCACGAGCAGCGCGATCGGAATGCCGTCGCGATAGAGCAGGCGGTTGGTGGTGAGCGCCGCGAGCTTCGGTCCGGGCGTTAGGATGCCCGCGAGGTTGAGCGGGTCGGCACCGGAGAGCGAGACCCAGGTGTCGGATGCGGGTTTCCGCCGCATCTCGCGGAGCGCGCCCACGGCGTCGGGCAGGGCGTATTGCTCGCCCGTGAAGCCCTGGACGAAGCGGCCGCCGCGGATCTCGCCGCGCGCTTCCAACCGGCGGTAGACGCGAAGCAGGTCGCGCCATGGCGGCAGCCAATCGGCCTCGCGCTCGACCAGGCGCCAGAACACCACGCCGTAGCGGCGCAGCAGCGTGCGCGCGAGGTGCTCGACGGGGTCGGTCTGGCTCTGGGCGGATGCCTGGGCCGGGCGCGCGCGCCGTGCGAGCGCCCAGCGGCCCGCATCCTCCATGCCAAAGACCGAGACGCGCCGCCGCCGGCGCTTCTCCGCCGGCACCAGCAGGGCGCGCAATCCCGCGAAGCTGTCGGAATTGACCAGGCCGAGCGCCACCAGCTCGCCGAGCGCCGTCTCCACCTGGGGCCGCAGCAGGCCCGTGCCGTCGACGAGCTCGTCGAAGAAGGAGGCGCCATGCTGCCGGATGAAGTCGGCGACAGCCTGGGCGGGCGCGCTCGGCCGCGGCGGCTCGCTCGCGTTGGAGAGCGCAGCCCAGAGCGGACCATGGCGGCGCGGCAACAGCGTGATCGGCGTCGAGCGAACTGGGGCGACCGCGCGGTCGCCATTCGGTCTGGACGTACGCGGCCGG
>DATEGF010000196.1:0-8338 GCA_035280245.1 Allostellaceae bacterium | reverse complement strand
TCGGTGCGTCCTTCGACGCGGGCCTACCGGCCCTTGCTCAGGATGAAGGCTTTTCTTTATTCACACACCACGCCCCTCATCCTGAGCAAGCGAGCATTGCGAGCGCGTCGAAGGACGCATAGCCGTGGTACTCACGCCTTGTGGCACCGCTGAGGCGCCGGTAGCGTCCGCGCCATGCGCAATCCCGGGGAAGCGCTGCGGCGAGGGTATGGCATCGCGCGCTCGCTTGCGATCTATCGGGGGCAGGTGTGGAAGCGGCGGCGCGCTCGCGCATTCTACGCCGCGTTCATCAAGCCTGGCGATCTCTGCTTCGATATCGGGGCGCATGTGGGCAACCGCACCGAGCATTTTCTGGCGCTGGGCGCGCGCGTGGTGGCCGTCGAGCCGCAGCCGTCGGCCATGGCGATGCTCAGGCGCTGGTACGGAAGCGATCCCCGCGTGACCCTGGTGGAGGCGGCGCTCGGTGCCGCGCCGGGGCGAGCGGTGCTGCGGATCGATCCGCTCAACCCCACGGTGGCGAGCCTCTCGGAAACCTGGATCCAGCGGGTCGGAGCCAGCCGCGGTTTTGCCTCGGTGCGCTGGCGGGAGCGCCGGCCGGTCGAGGTCACCACCCTCGACGCCCTCATTGCCAAGCATGGGCTTCCGGCCTTTACCAAGATCGACGTCGAGGGGTTCGAAAACGAGGTCCTGGCGGGACTTTCCCGGCCGCTTCCCGCGTTGTCGGTCGAGTACGTGACGGCGGCCCTGGACGCGGCCCTTGCCGCCATCGACCGGCTCCAGGCTCTCGGGTCCTATGCATTCAACCGCTCCGGCGGCGAAAGCCTGAGCCTTCTCCATCGACGCTGGCGCTCGGCCGCCGAGATGACGGAGGAGTTGCGCCAGCTTCCGGTCGAAGCGGGCTCCGGCGACCTCTATGCCCGGCTCGAGCGCCCGGGCGCGGCGGTCACCGACGCATAGGGGACGGTTCCGACTGGCGCGCATGGTTTGAGGCAACTAGGGTCCGGTCCGCCAGTGGCGCGGGAGAGGGTGTCGAGTTCCAAGCACATGGGCAAGCGCGGCAAGATCATCGTCCTGCATTTTGTCGGACAAATGCCGCTGGGCGGGATCGCCTGGCAGGCGATGCAATACGTGCTCGGGCTGGAGCGGCTGGGCTACGAGGTCTGGTACGTCGAGGACGGTGGCGCCAACCCCTACGACCCCCGGCTTAACAGCGTGGTGATGGAGTGCGAGTACAACGTCGCCTATGTCCGGCGGATGATGGAGCGGTACGGGCTGGGCGACCGTTGGGCGTATTGGGACGCGATCAATGACGTCTACCACGGCCTCTCGCGCGAGCAGGTCTACGCGCTCTATCGGGAGTCGGACGCGCTCATCAACCTCTGCGGGGCCGCGCGGCTCCGCGAGGAGCACATGGCCTGCCCCCGGCGCCTGATGGTCGACACCGACCCCGTCTATGAGCAGATCAAGTACGCGAACGCGGATCCCGCGGCGCGCGCTTACCTCGACGCGCACACGCATTTCTTCACCTACGGCGAGAACCTGGGCGCGCCCGATTGTCCGGTACCGCTCTCGGGGGTCGCCTGGCAGCCGACGCGGCCGCCGGTGGTGCTCTCGGAATGGCCGGTGGCATCGGGCGTGCCCGACTGCTTCAGCTCGATCGCGGTCTGGGAGAACAAGGGCAAGAACATCGCGTTCGGCGGCGAGACCTATGTCTGGTCGAAGCACGTGAATTTCGTCCGCTTCATCGACCTGCCGAAAGCCGCGACCGAGGACTGCTTCACTCTTGCGCTCATCACGAACACGCCCGCGGTCGCGGACGAGGTGGCGTCCCACGGCTGGCGCGTCATCGACTCCCGCCCGATCTCGGCCGACATGACCAGCTATCGCGACTTCATCGCGGGTTCGCGCGGCGAGTTCACGGTGGCGAAGGACATCTACGTTCGGCCCAACAGCGGCTGGTTCAGCGACCGCACCGTCTGCTACCTCGCCTCCGGCCGTCCCGCGGTCACCATGAAGACCGGCTTCGACAAGTTCTATCCCGCGGGTGAAGGGCTCTTTCAGTTCCTCACCCTGGACGAGGCGCTCGAGGCCTTCCGCGTCATCCGCGGCGACTACGCCCGCCATGCCCGTGCCGCCCGCGGCATCGCCGAGGAGTTCTTCGGCAGCGACCGGGTGCTCGCGGACATGATGGCCAGGGCTGGGCTATAATGGCCGAAATAACCACAAGAACAGGCGCCTGGGGACGGATGAGGTCAGCACCTTTCTGGAGCGATTCCAGGACACTAGACGCGCGTTCAGGCTCCCTCGGTTCCGGGGCGTACTGGGACGGGTTGTCGCGCGCCCTCTTCCTGGTGGTGACGCTCCTGGTGCTGATGACCTTCACGGACTACGGCATCACCTGGGACGAGGATGTCCATAATTATTACGGCATCCTGGTCCTGAATTATTACACCAGCGGCTTCACGGATCTCCGCGCCACGCACTGGCAGGACCTGTTCAATTACGGCGGCGCCTTCGACATGCTGGCGGCGATCGTCAATCACGTCTCGCCGTTCGACACCTACGAGACGCGGCATCTGCTCAATGGCCTGGTCGGCGTCGTCGGCCTGGTCGGCGTGTGGAAGCTCGGCCGCGCGCTCGGCGGCCCGCGTGTCGGGTTCCTGGCGGCGCTCTTCCTGGCGCTCACGCCGAACTATTACGGCCAGATGTTCAACAACCCGAAGGACGTGCCCTTCGCCGCGGGCATGGTCTGGGGGCTCTATTACCTCGTGCGACTGGCGGCGGAGCTGCCGCGGCCGCGCTGGTCGACGCTCGCGAAGCTCGGCCTCGCAATCGGCATGGCGCTCGCGATCCGGGTCGGCGGCTTGCTCCTCGTGGGCTACCTCGGCTTGCTGCTGGCGCTCTCGGGAATCTGGCGCGCGCTCGTGGCGCGCCGCGTGGGCATCCTTTTCGGCGACGGGCTGCGCAGCCTGTTCCTGGTGCTGCTGCCGGTGAGCGTGCTCGCCTATGGGGTGATGCTGGTCTTCTGGCCCTTCGCGCAGCTCGATCCCATCAACAATCCGCTCCAGGCGCTCGCCAACTTCTCGCACCAGGATTTCCCCTGGAAGACGCTGTTCGACGGCGAGTACGTGCCTGCGACGGATCTGCCCTGGGCCTATCTGCCGGTCCATGTGGCGCTGGCGCTTCCGGAGCTGGTGCTGGTGCTGCTGGCGATCGCGCCGGTCGCCGCCATCCTCTGGATCCGCAAACGCGGCGCCGAGCGCGCGACCGCGCTCCGCTATGCGATCGTGGGATTCGCGGTAGCGTTCCCGATCGCTTACGCCATCGCCATCAAGGCCGTGCTGTTCGACGGCATGCGGCACTTCATCTTTGTGCTGCCACCGATCGCGGCGCTGGCGGCAGTGATGATGGACCGCGCGCTCGACTGGCTCTCGGGCCTGAGCGTCCGCCGCTGGGCCTATGGCGCGCTCGGCTGCTACGCCGTGCTGCATCTCGGCATCATGGCGAGCCTGCATCCCGACGAGTACGTCTACTACAACGCCTTCATCGGCGGCGTCGGCGGCGCGGACGGCCTCTTCAAGACGGACTACTGGGCGAATTCCTACGCCGAGGCCGTGGGCGGCCTCGAGGACCACCTGCGGGCGGAGTTCGGCAACGACTACATGGACCACGACTTCAAGGTCGCGGTCTGCGGCCCGCCGATCTCTGCCTCGTTCTACTTTCCGCCCAATTTCGTTTTCACGAGGGATCGCTCGCGCGCCGATTTCTTCATCGCCTTCACCAAGGACGACTGCGAGAAGGCGCTGCCGGGGCGCGAGATCTATCGCGTCGAGCGCATGGGCGTGCTGCTCTCGATCGTGCTCGACCATCGCGCCTATCTCGAATCGGCGAGCGCCCAGGCACCCGCCATCGTCAAATAGGTCATGCCATGGAGCGGGCGGAGTACGAGCGTCTCGCCGCTCTCGACCGCCGGCTCTGGTGGTTCAGGGGTCTGCATGCGGAGATTGCGGGTGCGCTCGATCGTCATGGCGACTGGTCCTTCGACGAGCAGGTGCTCGACGCCGGCTGCGGCACCGGAGGCCTCCTCGTGAGCCTGCGCGACACCATGCCGGCGATGGAACTCTTCGGCCTCGAGCTCGACGGCATCGCCGCCAGCGTGGCGCAGAGCGCATCGGGCCGGCCGATCGCCGGCGGATCCGTGAACCGGCTGCCGTTCCGCGACGGCGTCTTCGCCGCCATCGTCAGCGCTGACGTGCTCTGCCACCGCGGCGTCGAGGAGGCGAGCGCGCTGCGCGAATTCCGGCGCTGCCTCAGGCCTGGCGGGCTCGTGGTGCTCAACCTGCCAGCTTATCAGTGGATGCTCTCGGAGCACGATCTCGCCGTGCACAACGTGCGGCGCTATACCGCGCGCGGCGTGCGGTCGCTCCTCACCGCGGCGGGCTTCACCAACATCCTCACGAGCTATTGGAACACCATCCTGTTTCCCTTGATGGCGGTAAAGCGCAAGCTCGCCTGGCGGCGGGAAGCAAAGCCGTCGAGCGACGTTGTCCTGATGCCGGCGCCGGTGGAGCGGCTCTTCGCGGCCGTCGTGGCGCTGGAGGCGGCCCTCATGCGCGGCGGGCTGCGGCTTCCCTTCGGCGGCTCGGTCCTGGCGACGGCGGTGAGATCATGACCACCCACGCATTCACGCTCAGCATCGTCATTCCCGTCTACAACGGCGCCCAGAGCGTCGGCGAGCTCGTCCACGCGCTCCAGGGTCTCGAGATCGAGGGCGGACACGAGATCGTGCTGGTGAACGACGGCAGCCCCGACGACAGTCTCGCCGTCTGCCGGCAACTCGTCGCCGAGGCGACTACGGTGCCGATCACGCTCGTCAACCTCGCGCGCAATTTCGGCGAGCACAACGCGATCATGACCGGGCTCCGCCACACGCGCGGCGCCTGGGTCATCACCATGGACGACGATTTGCAGAACCCGCCCTCGGAGGTGACGCGGCTCCTCGAGCATGCGCGCGCCACGGGCAAGGACGTGGTCTACACGCGCTACGCCGTGAAGCAGCACGCCTACTGGCGCAACCTCGGCAGCCGCTTCGCCAACTGGGTCGCCGACGTGCTGATGGAGAAGCCCAAGGGTCTCTATCTCTCGAGCTTCCGGTGCATGAGCGCCTTTCTCGTCGAGCAGGTGACGCGGTACGAGGGCCCGTTCCCCTATGTCGACGGCCTCATCATGCAGGCGACCCAGGCGATCGACACCATCGAGGTCGCGCACCTGCCGCGCATGGCCGGCCGCAGCAACTACACGCTGAAGCGCCTGGTCAGGCTCTGGATCAATATCTTCGTGAATTTCTCGGTGCTGCCGCTGCACTTGAGCACCATCGCGGGCTTCGCGCTCTCGCTGATCGGGCTCGCGGGCGTAATCTCGGTCGTCCTCGAAGCGCTCTTCTTCGAGCCGCCGCAAGGCTGGGCCTCGCTGATGGCCGCGACCCTGCTGCTCTCGGGCGTCCAGCTCCTGATCCTCGGCATCCTCGGCGAATACATGGGCCGCCTGTTCCTGACGGCAAACCGCAAGCCGCAGACGGTCGTGCGCGAGGTGGTGCGGAGCGAAGAGGCGGCGCGGCCGGAGATGCGCGTGGTGGAGCGGGCGTCCGGGTCGTAGCGCGAGCAATCTCTGCAATTCCTGAAGTTCCGGCATCACCGCCGACGCGTGGTGACACGGACCCCTGGCAGTGATGTCTAAAAATTTAGAGGATTGGCGCCCGGAACATCCTGCTGACACACCACAGAGCCTCGGGTGCAGTAGTAGTGTACCGCCCTGCGGGCACCCGGGCGTGCACCGCAAGCTGCCACGTGCAACCCAACAGGAGGGAGCAAATGAAGAAGGTATTACTGATCGCGCTCTTGGCCTCAGTCGTGAGCGTGACCTACATGCCGATCCTGGGGAAGGTGCTGGGTCCGACGGCTGCTTACGCGCAAGATGACGACGACCAAGGCGAGGACAACGACCTGCAGGTAGACGATAACGGCCAGTAATAGGCCGAACTGATCAGGCGACCGGGCGCCGGGGCATCCTCGGCGCCCGTCTCATTTCGGGCATTGCACGCTGCTGCAGGGCACAAAGGAGAGTCGCGCCGGCGAGGGGGCCGATCTCAAGAGAGGCGGCGGCGATGATGCAGGAATGTCCGCAGTAATTTGATCAGCTCAGTGGCGGCGAAAGGCGTGTGCACGATCGCGTCCGCACTGGATTTTTTCGCTATCGTGAGAAAATCGAATTTTGTGACTCTACCGCCCGACATGGCGACGAGCTTGAGGTCGGGGCGAGCGCGACGCATCGCGATCGCGGCGTCGCGCCGCTCGGGTACGACAATGTCGGTCAGAACGACGGCCGGCGGCGACCATCGGAACGCCGCCGTTGCTTCATACTCGTCCCGAGCCACCGCGATCGGAATGTCGTGCAGCTTGAGCACCTCCGTGAACGACTGCGCGACCCCGAAATCATCGTCGATCAGCAGCACGCCAGCGTCGGTGCGCTGCATCGGCCCGAGACCATCAGGCATGAGTGCCCCACTCTGCGCTATCGGCCAGTTCGCTCATCGCAGCATACTCGCCGGATATAGTTAATCAGGCATTAAGGCTCGGCCGTGCCGGGGGCGGATTCGCTGGCCGCGGGAGTATGAATGGTGGAGAGTGACGGGCAGGCATCCGTGGAGCCCCCCATGACCATGCTCACCCGTGCTCGGAGCCGTGAGGCGATCACGCGACGGCTCGCGCTTCTGCTGAGGGCACTCCTCGTCGCCGCCGGGGCCAGCGGCCTCGCGCTTCCGGCGGCGGCGGAGACCACACGGCCCGATTTCACCGATGGCGTCGTCCCGATCGGGTTCCCCATCGGTTTCATCGGCGGCAGCTTGGGCTGGCCGGTGCCGCAGCCGGATTTGCTCGCGGCCCTCATGGCGTTCGGCCAGCAGCACAAGGCCGAGCGGCTCGCTCACGCGGAATCGGTGCGCGCCAAACGGTACGAGCCGCCGACCAGCGTGACCTTGTCCTCGGGCGTCACCATCGTTCGTGGGCCGGGCTCGCGGCACACCGTCTCGCCCTAGCCGCCGAGGTGGAGTAGCCTAGGGAGGAATCCCATTCGTTAACGAATGGGCGGCGGGTTTGAACCTGACGGCAGCAACTGGGAGGTGCTGCGATGCAGGAGAAATCGAGCCGAGACCCGGGGTCGCACGCGCCGGCGTTTCGCGAGCGCGCCGAGACCTCCGACAAACAGGCCGAGGGGATCGTCGTCGAGCGCTGGGGCAACCCGGAGGTGCTGAGCCTCGTGCGCGACGACCCCAGCATCGTCCTCGAGGGCGGCCAGGTGCTCTTCAAGGAGGGCGACGCCGCCGACGGCATGTATGTCGTGAAGAGCGGCACGCTCCGGATCAGGAGCGGCAGCGTCGTCTACGAGGACGCGGTCGCCGGCGGCATCGTGGGCGAGATGGCGATCGTCGAGGACGAGCTGCCGCGCAGCGCCATGGTCTACGCGCTCGGCCGGACCGAGGTGGTGACGATCGGCGAGAAGCGGTTCTTCGACATGGTGGCCGAGAAGCCCGCCTTCGCCCGCATCGTCATGCGGGTCCTGTCACGGCGGCTCCGCCACATGGACCGCCTCTATCAGCCGGAGCGGCGGACGGAGCATATTCCGAATTCTTAGATTCTCGGGTACGTCTTAACTGGACCAAATCGGTGCGTCCTTCGACGCGCTCGCGCTGCTCGCTTGCTCAGGATGAGGATTTTCTTTCTGCCACGAAGATTTGACCTCATCCTGAGCAAGGGCCGGCAGGCCTGCGTCGAAGGACGCTCCCTGTCGATGCAGCCGGAAACGACTTCGTTCGCGACAGGCCTCCCCTAATGCTCCTCTCCTACTGTGCCCTCGGGGCTGCGATCATGATCGGGGTCGTGGGTCAGCTCTTGCTCAAGGCCGGCGCCGAGCGCGCGGGCGATGGGTTGCTGGCGCAATTCCTGAACCCCTTCACGATGGGCGGCCTCGTCGCTTATGGGGTCGGCGCGCTCTTTTACATTGCCGCCATCAAGCGCATTCCGATCTCGATCGCGTTTCCAACCGTGGCGATCTCGTATGTGCTGGTGGCGATCGCCTCGCACCTGCTCTGGCAGGAAGCGCTGGGCTGGCAGCAATTCGCGGGTATCGGCCTCATCGCGGCGGGCATCCTGGTCCTCCACGCCTCGGCGTGAGCCGTCGGCGCGGGCGGGCGCGGACGAAGAGCAGCGCCGCCAGCGCCGCGAGCGAGGCACCGGCCGCGACCGCGATTGCCGCGAGGCCGAGCTCGTCGAGCAACAAGCCG
>DATEGF010000195.1:0-2778 GCA_035280245.1 Allostellaceae bacterium | reverse complement strand
GTCGCCGTGATCGGCCGTCAGCACGATCAAGGTCTCGTCGTAGCTGCCATCGGCCTTGAGTGCCGCGATCAGCCGGCCGAAGGCATCCTCGAGGTGCGCGATCATGCCCAGATACGTCGCACGGATCTGCCGGATGGCGCGCTCGTCGAGCTCCGCCATCGGGCGCTGCTCCTGGATCGGCATGGAGCCCGCCCAGAGCCGCTCGAGGTGCTGGCGGAGCCACGGATGCTGCGCGCCCTCTTGCTGGCGATTGGGGCGGCACGCGCGCGGCGGCACCTCGTCGGCGGCGTAGCGCGCGTTGTAGGGCTCGGGCGCGATATAGGGCGGATGCGGGCGATAGTAGGAGAGATGCACGCACCAGGGCTCGTCCCGGCGCGCGGCGATGTAGTCGAGCGCGCAGTCGGTCAGGAAGCTCGTCTCGCTGTCCTCGGCGCGATAGCGCGTCGGCGCGAAGCTCGGGCCGGCGCCCTCGTCCTGCGGTCCGCGGCGGAGCGGCAGGAAGGCGTCCTTGTGCGGCGCCGGCGGCTCGGGCACCGCGTAGCCCTTGGCCCGGAGAAAGTCGATCCAAGCACCGAACTGCTCGTCGAGCTGCATCACGCGCGTGAAGCCGGGCATCACGCCCTCGTAGGTATCGCGGCGGGGATCGCCCAGCGGCAGCAGGCGCGGATCGAGCGCAGTGTCGGTGTAGCCGAAGAGCGCGGGGTCATAGCCAGCGCCGCGGAGCTCGCGCGCGAGGTTCGCGTGCCGGTCGTCGAGCGGCGTGCCGTTCCGCACGGAGCGGTGATTGTGCGCATAGAGCCCGGTCAGCAGCGAGGCACGCGCGGGACCGCAGGGCGAAGCCTGGGTGTAGTGCCGGCGGAACAGCACGCCATCGGCGGCGAGCGCATCGAGGTTCGGTGTCTTGAGGCAGGGATGGCCGACGGCGGAGAGGCAATCCGCCCGCCATTGGTCGAAGGTCACCAGGAGAATGTTCTTGCGCGGGCGTCTCGCCATGGCTCAGAGCCTATCCCAGCGGCAGATTGATCGCGACGATTCCGATGGCGCAGAACGACGCCGCCACGATCCGCCAGCGGCCGAAGGGCTCGCGCAGCATGAACGAGCCGATCGCCGCGGCGATCACCACGCTGGTCTCGCGGAGCGCCGCGATCGGCGCGATGGCGCCGAGGCTGTAGCACCAGATCACGATGCCGTAAGCCAGGATCGAGATGAGGCCGCCGATCACCGCCGGTTTCCAGATCGAGCGGACGGCACCGCCGAGCGCTCGGCGCCGCAGCGCCGCGGCGAGCGCCGCCATGCTGATGCCATCGAGGATGAAGAGCCAGGCGATGTAGCCGCCGGGACTCCCGGAGACGCGCACGCCAAGGCCATCGACCACGGTATAGGCCGCGATGCTGCCGCCCGTGGCGAGCGCCATCACAAGCGGCTTCCAGTTCAGGAGCTCCGCTAGCCGCATCCGATTGAAGGCGAGGCTGAGTATCCCCAGGCAGAGCAGCACGACGCCCACGAGCTGGACGCGGCCCAGATGCTCGCCAATGAGCCAGGGCGAGACGAGCGCCACGAGGAGCGGACCGATCCCGCGCGCCAGCGGATAGACCTGGCTCAGGTCGCCATACCGGTAGGCTCCCAGCAGGAATACGAAATAGCCGAAGTGGATCGCGACCGAGAGGGCGATGAAGACCCAGCTCGGCGAGGCCGGCGCGGCGACGAAGACCGCGAGCACGGCGCCGGCGCCGAGGCCGGTCAAATTCATGACCGCGCTGGTGGTGACGCGGTCGGGCGCCGCCTTCAGCATGGCATTCCAGCTGGCGTGCAGCACCGCCGCCAGCAGCACCAGCGCGATGACCTTGGGATCGAGACCGAGGGCCGGGGTCATCGAACTCGTCGACACCGAGCTCGACCGTTACCCTCCACCCTACCCTCCTCCTCAAGGGGGGAGGGGGAGCTTGTTTTATTGACGTCGCCCTCGGATTGCTTCGGCGAGCGATCCCGGCTTAGAGCCACGGCAGGGAGTAGGTCTTGACGTTGGTGAAGCTCTTCATCGCCTCGAGCACGCCTTCCTTGTAGCCGAGGCCCGAATCCTTGACGCCGCCGAAGGGCGACATCTCGATGCGATAGCCCGGGACCTCGCGGACGTTGACGGTGCCGACCTTGAGGTCGCGCACGAAGCGCGTGATGTAGTCGAGGCGGTTGGTGCAGACGCCCGACGAGAGGCCATAAGCGGTCGAGTTCGAGAGCCGGATCGCCTCGTCGATGTCACGGAAGCGCAAGATCGGCGAGACCGGCCCGAAAGTCTCGTCGCGCACGAGCTCGCAATCGGGCGGCACCTCGTCGAGGACCGTGGGCGCATAGAGCGCGCCCGTCCGCTTGTGACCGCACAGGAGCCGCGCGCCCTTGCCGATGGCGTCGGTGACCCGGCGCTCGATCCGGATCGCCGCGGGCTCGTCGATCACGGTCCCCATATCGGTCTTGGGGTCCATGGGATCGCCGTATTTGATGGCGCGGGTCTTCTCGACGAGGAGCGCGGTGAAGCCGTCGGCGACGGCCTCGTGCACCAGGATGCGCTTCACGGCGGTGCAGCGCTGGCCGGAGTTCTTGTAGGAGCCGGAAGCAGCAAGCGTCGCGGCCTCCTCGAGGTCGGCATCCTCCATCACGATCAGGGGGTCGTTGCCGCCGAGCTCCAGCACGCAGCGTCGGTAGCCCAGATGCTCGGAGATGTATTTGCCGGCCGCGACGCCGCCGGTGAAGGTGATGAGCTCGACGTTCTCGTTGGCGATGAGC
>DATEGF010000194.1:0-14569 GCA_035280245.1 Allostellaceae bacterium | reverse complement strand
AGCGGTGGCGGACCGGCTGGTCTCTACTTCTCGATCCTGATGAAGCAGGCCGATCCACGGCACCACATCATCGTGATCGAGCGCAACCGGCCCGACGACACCTTCGGCTGGGGCGTGGTGTTCTCGGACGAGACGCTCGGCAATCTCGCCACCGCCGACCCCGAGACCTACCGCGAGATCACCGAGAGCTTCGCGCATTGGGATGCGATCGACATCCACTACCAGGGCGAGGTGCTGACCTCGCGCGGCCACGGCTTCTCCGGCCTCTCGCGGCGGCGGTTGCTGAACATCTTGCAGGGACGCGCGGAGGCACTGGGCGTCGAGCTCGAATACCGGCGTGAAGTCGCAAGCGCCCGGGAGTTCGCCGGCACCGATCTCGTTCTCGCGGCCGACGGCGCCAACAGCGTGATCCGGCAGGCTCACGCCGACGCGTTCGGACCCGAGCTCGACTGGCGGCCGAACAAGTTCATCTGGCTCGGCACCACGCGCAAGTTCGACGCCTTCACCTTCTACTTCAAGCTGGACGCGCACGGGCTCTGGCGCGTGCACGCCTACCGCTTCGACGACCGGCACTCGACGTTCATCGTCGAGACCACCGCGGAGACCTGGAAGCGCGCGGGCCTCGACCACGCCAACGAGGACCAGAGCGTGCGCTTCCTCGAGGCGCTGTTCGCCGCGGAGCTCGATGGCCATCCGCTCCTCAAGAACAAGGCGATCTGGCGCAATTTTCCGACCGTGCGAAACCGCCGCTGGTCGAATGGGAACATCGTCCTGCTCGGCGACGCCGCCCATACCGCGCATTTCTCGGTGGGCTCCGGCACCAAGCTCGCGATGGAAGACTCGATCGCGCTCGCCGACGCGCTCGCGAAAGAGCGCGAGGTGCCGACAGCGCTCGCCGCCTACGAGGCCGAGCGCCGGCCGCAGGTCGAGAGCCTGCAGCGCGCGGCCCAGGCGAGCCTCGAGTGGTTCGAGAGCGCCGAGCGCTATCACGGCCATCTCGAGCCCATCGAGTTTGCGGCGAGCCTACTCACGCGCTCGCTCCGGATCACACACGAGAACCTGAAAGTGCGCGATCCCGCCTTCGTCGCGCGGATCGACGGTTGGTTCGCGCGCAAATCCGCGAACCAAAGCGGTATCAACGTGCCGGCAGAGCCGCCGCCACCGCCGATGTTCACGCCGTTCCGGCTGCGCGACCTCGTGCTGGAGAACCGCGTGGTGGTCTCGCCGATGTGCCAGTACTCGGCCGAGGACGGACTCATCGACGACTGGCACCTCGTCCATCTCGGCAGCCGCGCCGTTGGCGGAGCGGGCCTGGTGGTCGCCGAGATGACCGACGTATCGCGCGAGGGCCGGATCAGCCCCGGCTGCGCTGGCCTCTACAAGCCGGAGCACATCCGCGCCTGGAAGCGCGTCGTCGACTTCGTGCACGAAAACTCGCGCGCCAAGATCGGCATCCAGCTCGCCCACGCGGGACGCAAGGGCTCGACGAGGAAGCTCTGGGAGGGCATCGACGAACCGCTGCCGGACGGCAACTGGCCGCTGATCTCCGCCTCGCCGCTCCCCTATCTTGCGCACAGTCAGGTGCCGAGGCCGATGGATCGCACCGAGATGGAGCAGGTGCGCGACGATTTCGTGCGCGCGGCACGCCTCGCGGATGAGGCCGGCTTCGACGTGATCGAGCTGCACTTCGCCCACGGCTATCTGCTGGCCACGTTTCTCTCGCCGCTCACCAATCAGCGCAGCGACGAGTACGGTGGCAGCCTGGAGAACCGGCTGCGCTTCCCGCTCGAGGTGTTCGAGGCCGTGCGCGCGGTCTGGCCCGCCCGCAAGCCCATGAGCGTGCGCATCTCCGGCACTGACTGGATGCCTGGCGGGTTCGACGGGGGCGACGCCGTGGGCGTCGCCAAGGCGCTGAAGGCGCGTCAGTGCGACATCGTCGACGTCTCGGCGGGCCAGACCGTGCCGGACCAGAAGCCGCACTACGGCCGGCTCTTCCAGACGCCCTACAGCGACCGCGTGCGCCGCGAGGCCGAGATTCCCACCATGACCGTGGGTGCGATCTCAACCTGGGCCGACGTCAACAGCATCCTGGTGGCCGGCCGCGCCGACCTTTGCGTGCTCGCCCGTGCCCACCTCTACGATCCCTACTGGACCCGCCACGCCGCCCAAGAGCAGGGCTATGTGCTGCCCTGGCCCGACCAATATTCCTCGCTCGCGCAGTACCAACCGCGGATGCGATAAAATCGGTGCATCGTCCGAGGCTCGAAGAATCCCCGACAGAAATCCCCGACGCGTGCTCGTCACCCGCAATGCCGGATGGGGCACGGTCTGGGGGGCCGACGCCGCGCCCTACGACCGGTCTGCTGGAAGAGCGGCGCCTTGATCCGTCCGCTCGCGATGACGGACGCAGCGCAAAGCATCGCACCGCTACCATAGGTGCCGCCGCGCCCTTGCCCGGCAAGGGCATCTTGAATACCGTCGCTCCCGCGATCGGCGGGGCGGGTCTCGCCGATCGGGAAGGTCACGCATGGCACAGCAGTCTCCGCCGCAGGCCCAGCCGGCGGCCGCGCTTCCGATGTTCTACAAGCGGCCCTTCGCGCTGCAGGCCGGCGTGCATTCGGAGGTGTCGCTGAAGCGTGGCGCGAGCTATCGCTTCGCCGCCAAGACCAACGCCATTCCGCTCACGCTCCAGGAACTGTTCCAGGCGCAGCGCGACTATCCGATCGTGTTCACCAACGAGGCGGTACCCATGCCCATGGGCGTGGTCGGCATCCAGGACCAAGCGAACCTCCATGTCGAGCCCGACGGCACCTGGCGCCGCGGCGCCTACGTGCCGGCTTATGTCCGGCGCTATCCGTTCCTGTTCTCGGAGCAGCTCGGCAACGCGGACCTTACGCTCTGCGTCGACGAGGCCTCGGAGCTCCTGGAGGCCACCACCGCCAATCCCTTCTTCCGCGATGGCAAGGCGACGGAGATCACGCAGAAGGCGCTGGAGTTTTGCCTCGCCTATCAGCGCCAGCACGAGGCGACCCGCGACTTCGGCCGCACCCTCATGCAGGTCGAGCTGCTGATCGCCAGGGACGCCACGGTGAAGCTGCCGAACGGCGAGAATATCGTGGTGCGCGGCTTCAAGATGATCGACGAAGCCAAGTTCAACACGATCTCAGCCGAGACCTTCCAGGATTGGCGAACCAAGGATTGGATCAAGCCGATCTTCGCGCATTTCCTCTCACAAGGTGCCTGGGACCGGCTGGTCCACATCTTGGCCGAGCGTCGGGCCGCGGGGCGCTGAGATGAGAACCGGCGCACGGCTCGCCGCGCTCGCGCTCTCGGCGGCGCTGATGGCGTCGGCAATAACGGCTTTGGCGCAGCAGCCCGCCGCCGGCACCGCGCCCTCGGCGCCCACGCCCTCGAGCGAGGTCAAGCCCTACGAGGTCGACGGCTTCCGTACGGCCAAGTTCGGCATGGACGAGGCGGCGGTGAAACGCGCGATCGCCGCGGACTTCAGCGTCAAGGAGTCGACGATCACGAAGGAGACCAATCCGATCGACCGCACCACTGTGCTCACCATCACCGCCAAGGACGTGCTGCCGGAGATCGCGGTTGCCCGCGTCCACTACATCCTCGGCTACAAAGACAAGAAGCTGTTCCAGATCGTGCTGACCTGGGGCGCCGGCACCAGCGAGACCCTGCCCGGCAACACCAGCGTGCTCGGCGGCGCGCAGGAGCTCCTCAATTATTTCGTCGGCCAGTCCTTCAAGCCCGAGAACCGCATCGTCAATGCGCAGACCCCGGACGGCAACGCCCTGCTGTTCCAGGGCACCGACGAAAGAGGCCGGGTCGTGCAGCTCCAATACGGCACGGTCGCCGAGGCGCCGAAGAAAGGCGAGACCACCCAGGAGGGCAAGGCGCCCGCGCGGATCCCTTACGGCCGCCTGGTCTATGTCGAGGATCCCAAGAACATGGATATCTTCAAGATCAAGCCGGGCCAGTTCTGAAGTCGACGGTGCTCGCGGCGAAGCCGGCCGTGGAAAGCTTGAACCACCAAGACACCAAGCGGTATTTTGCCTTCCCGGAGATGCTCAGCATTTCCAAGCATCAGTCACTTTGGTGTCTTGGTGCCTTGGTGGTTCAAATCGACTGACCGCCTCTACTGCAGTGTTGGCGTTCGTGGGAACGCCGTGATTTGATCGCGCCTTCGCAACGAGAGCAGAGGGCGCAGGTTATGCCAGCGACGCCGTCATCGGTTTACAAGAAGGGGCTCAAGATCCGCCGGGAGGTGCTCGGGCGGAAATACGTGGACGCCTCGATCAAGGCAGCCGACGACTTCAACCGGCCGTTCCAGGAGCTGGTGACGGAGTACTGCTGGGGCGCGGTCTGGGGCCGGCCCGGCCTCTCGCGCAAGACCCGGAGCCTGATCAATCTCGCGATGCTGACCGCCCTCAACCGGCCGCACGAGGTCAAGCTGCACATCAAGGGCGCGCTCAACAACGGCGTCAGCAAGGACGAGATTCGAGAGGTGCTGCTGCAGACTGCGATCTACTGCGGCGTGCCCGCGTCGCTCGACAGCTTCCGCATCGCCCGCGAGGTGTTCGCGGAGGCCGCGCAGGAATAGTGGCGGGATGATTGATTGATCCCCCTCACCCAACTTCGCCTAGGCTCGCTTCGCTCGCCAAGGCTGCGTAACCCTCTCCCCTCGGGGAGAGGAAGGGTGAGGGGGTTTTGCAGAGCGACTAGGACTGCCGGGCGACGTTGATCTTCGCCCTGAGCTGCGCGATCAGACCGGCGACACCGCCGCCCTGCCGCTCGATCAGCGAGGCGAATTCCTGGCGATGGGTGAGCGACATGCTGATGCCTTCGACGATCACCTCGGTGATCTTGGGCGCGCCGGTCGTCGTCGAGACGCGCCAGTCGACCTTGGCGGGGCTCGGGTTGCTCTTCTGCATCACCGTGGTGCTGACGATGGTGCTGGTGGGGCCCTCCGGCCGCTCGCCGGTCACCTTGAAGGCGGCGCCACTGAACTCGCCGAAGCGCACCGAGTAGCTCTGCACGACGTAGTCGCGGAACACCGGCGCGAATTCCTGCTTCTCCAGGTCGGTGGCACTCGCCCAATAGCGGCCGAGCACGAAGCGGCCGATGCTGGCGAAGTCGAAATCCTTGTCGAGGAGCGCGCCGAACTGCTTCTGCCGATCCGCGGGCGAGAGCTGCGAATTGCTCAGCATCTGCAACATGTGGTTGCCGAAATCGGTGACCACGGCCGAAGCCTCGCCGGCCGCGCGCGCCGATGCGAGCGGCGCCGCCGCTGTCACGAGCGCAAATCCGGAGATCAAGACCAGACGACGCGAAACCATGTGACGGACACTCCTGCCTGTTGTGGGTCTCGGCGCTCCGAGCAAGCGGGCTTCTTTAGAGAAAACGAGCAAATCACGCAAGGCTTCCCCGGCGTCTGTGACAAGGGATGCTCGGATTGTGGCAGCCGCATGACGGGGGTACGGAGATTTATGGAGGCCGCCCGCGGGACGGGCAAGATTGGCTCCCGGCACCTCCCGTTGGTATAAGGGGCGGCGATTTGCGTCCCCGTAGCTCAGCTGGATAGAGCAACAGTTTCCTAAACTGTGGGTCGGAGGTTCGAGTCCTCTCGGGGACGCCATTCTCCCGCGCAAAGCCAGGCACCATCCTTCGAGGCCAAACCCATGCAGCCATCATCCTCTGACACCCCTGTCATCAAGGCGTATTGGCAACCCGGCTGCACGAGTTGCCTCAGGATGAAGGAGTTCCTGGCCCGGCACGGCGTCCCCTTCGTCTCCGTCAACGTGCTTGAGGATCAGGAGGCGTTTGCGGAGCTGGCGGCGCTGGGGGTGCGGACGGTGCCGATCGTGCGGCGGGGCAGCGACTGGGCGAACGGGCAGGTGCTGCGCGATGTCGCGCGCGTCGCCGGGATCGCCTGGGGCGGCACGCCGGTGCTCCCCGCGGCCGAGCTCGCGGCGCGGCTGATCGGGATCCAGAGCACGGCGCAACGGCTCTTCGCGCAGATCCCTGACGAGAAGCTCGGGACCCTCCTGCCCCACCGGCCCCGCAGCTATGGCCAGCTCGGCTATCACATCTTCAACATCTGCGACGCCTTCCTGGAGCACGAGGTGCAGGGACTGCCGCTGAGGGAGGGCGCCTATGGCCGCGTGCCGGCGCCCGGCAGCGACACCAAGGCCGAGATCCTCGCCTACGGGCAGGACGTGCTACAGCGCTTCCGCGCGTGGTGGGCGGGCCCCGGCCCGACGAGCGACTTCTCGCGCAAGGCCAAGGTCTACTACGGTGACGTGACGCTGCACGAGTATCTGGAGCGGACCACCTGGCATTCGGGCCAGCACGTGCGGCAGCTCACGATGGTGCTCGTGATGCTCGGGATCGAGCCGGATCGGCCGCCCGCCAAGGAAACCTTCGCGGGACTCCCCATGCCTGACAAGGTCTGGGACGACGAGCGCCCGATCGCCTGAGGGTTCACGAGGTCCCGCGCAGTCGGCGAGCGTCCGCGCCCGTCGCATAAGCGTCACTCTTCGTGCTTAGGCTTCCGCTCCATGAGTGGGTCGGCGCTGGTGCTCGACATCGCGCTGCGAGCCGCCGAGGCCGCCGATTTTCCGGCGATCCAGCGGCTTCATGCGCTCTCCTTCGCGACGCTGGCGAGCGGTGTTCACGACGCCGCGCAGATTGCCGCCCACACCGAGCTCACGGAGTCGCCGGAGTACGAGACTGATGTACTCCGAAGCCACCTCATGCTGGCGCTTACCCCCGCGGGCGACATCGTCGCCACTGCGGGCTGGATCCCGGTACCCGACGAGCCCGCCACCGCGCGCATCCGCAAGGTATTCGTACATCCCGAATGGGCGCGCCGTGGTCTCGCCTCCCGGCTCGTGCGCGACGCCGAGCACCGCGCCCTCGAGGCCGGCTACCCCCGCATGATCGTCCGCGCCAACCGCAACGCCGTGCCGCTCTATCGCAGGCTCGGCTACGAGCCCCTGCGCGAGGGCGTGATGGCTGCGCCGGGCGGCATCGACCTCCCGGTGGTGTTCATGGAGAAAGCGGCAACGGCCGGGTTGCGCTGATCAGGGCTTGTGGCTGGCGCAGGTGCCCTGCGAGAGCATGCAGTCGGAGAGGCCGGAGATCAGCGCGTGGAGGCGCTGCTGGCCTTCCTCATCGCCGGCTTCGCCGGCGCGGGCATACCAGGAGGCCGCTTGCACGGGGTCGCCGCGCACACCACGGGCACCGAGCTTCGCGAGCACGAGCGGGTCGTAGGTCTTGCCGACGCCGATCTCGGCCTTGGCATTGCCGCCTGCCGCGGCGCGCTCGAAGGCCGAGCGTGCGGCCGCGATGTCGCCGGCCTTGAGAAGATCGTCGCCACGCTTGATCAGCGCCGCCGTGTCCGAGTCAGCCGCGGGCGGCAGGGCCGCCGTCGCCTCGGCGGCGGATTGCGGCACAACCGGCGCCGCTTGCGCGGGTGCCGGCGGCATCTCGGCCTTGATGGCGATCGCCGCCGTCGGCGGGTCGTCGAAGAGATCGAAGCCCACCATGGCCGGGCGGTGGGGACGCACGGACGGCGGCCCGGTCGCGAAATCGGGCGGTAGTGCCACGAACGCCTGGCGCGCGGCGAGGGAAGCCGAGATCCGCGGCGGCGTCGGACGCGCCTCAGACATCTCGCTTGCGCCGATGATCGGCCGCGCGGCGACACCGAACTCCTGCGAGCTCCAGAAATAGATCAAGAGCACGGTGCCGATCAGCGCACCCGCCGCCGCCACGGCGCGCAACGGGATCAGGCTGTCGGGCTGCTCGGGCTCGAGGGCCATGCACTCGGTTGTGAGGAATTTGGGGATCGCGTCCGGCAGGGGTGCGGCCGTCGGCGCTGCCGAAGCCTCAGGCGCAGCTTGCGGGACCAACTCGACCGCGCGTGCGCTCGCGGCGGGTTCTTGAGGCGCGGGATCTCCGGTCGCGGGTGTGTCGGCGGTCGTCGATTCGACAACCGCAATCACCTCCGGAACAGGCTCCGTCGCGGAAGGCTCCGCACTCACCAGAGCGCCAGGCGCCGCGGCCACCGGCTGCTCCGCGGTGTCCGCCGGGGCTGCGACGACCGCCTCGGCACTGGAACGCTCTACGGGTGGCGGTGAAGCCGCTTCCACCGCGACCGGCTCGGGGCTCGGCGCCTCGGCGACTGCAGGCGCGGAGACGTCCGGCAATAGTGCCACGGGTTCGGAGCTCGTCGGCTCTTCAGATGCCGGCTCCTCAGAGGATGGCGGCGCGGTCTCCGCCGATGCCGCAATCGGCTCGACGATCGACGTTGCGTCTGCCGAGGTTTGCTCGACCGATTGCGGCGCCGGCTCGGGCTCCGGAGGTGGTGCGCTGGTAAGCGCACGCAGCAACTCCTCCGCGCGCCGCCTGCGCTCCTCGCGAGGAAGCTGTTTCAGCGACTCGAGAGCGCGCAACGCTTCGGCGAGAGCGGATGGAACCTCTGCGGACGGCGAGCCCGCCGCGTTGGCGCCGCGGCTCATGAGCGCGGCTTCCAGCTCGATCTCGTCCCAGGTGGCCGCGATCTCCAGATCCGCGATCTGCGGCATCGCCTCGAAGCCCACGGTTTGCGTTCCCCGGTCCACCGGCCTGATGACCCCAAGCCTACTCTGGCGCCGAATCGTTAACCATGTATTGATGACAAAATATATAACAAAACCAGTCCGTTAAACATGCACGTCGCGGAGGTCAGCCCGGCTGCCGCACGAGCTGCTCCGGTGGCTGGCCAAGGTCCGCGACCAGCCGATAGTGGCTGCGGTCGCGCATGTCGTTGCGATGGCAGCGGTGCCACTGGTTGTCCTGCGCGCGGAGTGTGATCAAGTCGCCGTCGATGTCGGTGACGGTGCTCGGCGACCAGCGATCCTCGCTTGCGCTGTAGACCTCCCAGAGCTGGCCCAGCTGCACGCCTAGCAGGATCTCGACCAGCTGCTCGCGCGCTCCGCCGATGATCTCGTCGACGATCCGCTCCGCCACACCCAGTGTCTGGTGTTTGGCGAGAAGCTGCTGCACGAGCTGCGCACGCGTGTCCGCAAGCAGCGCCTCGCAGCTCTCCGCGTCCGGCGCCTTGCGCGCGTACTCCGCGATCTGCTGCGACAGCGTCTCGGTGGGCTTGGTCAGCACGCCCGTGAATTTCTTTTTCCTCAGCTTCGGCCTCCCGGCCTGATCGCGCTCACGGCATCAGTCTCATAACATCCCTCGAGCCGCACCTCTCACCCGAGCGGCAGCGGCGGCGGCTCGAGCGGCGGTATGGGGATCGGCGGCAGCGGCTCGTCGACCGGCTTCGGCTCATCGGGGTCGTCCGGCTCCGGCGGCGGATTTCCCGGCGGCTTGGGCTTGCCGGGTTGCTGTGCCTGATACTGTCCCCCTCCACGCCTGTCGGCAGGCATCGGTCGAGCCTCGCTTCCCATCCCTAACACTCGATTGCCGACCATTGAGATATTGCACGATTCCGGGCCCGCTGCCCACACAATCAGAAGAGCGGCCGCTAAAGGCGGTCTGCTCCACGATCACCCCTCAGGCGCATTTATGCGCTCCACAAGCGCGCCGCCAGCCACGCACTTGGTGATATCCTCCGGCCAACAATGCGGAGGAAGCATCATGCGTCTTGCCGAAAAGATCGCGATCGTCGTCGGTGCCGGCCAGAGTCCCGGCGAGGGCATCGGCAACGGCCGAGCGACCGTGATCCGCTTCGTCCAGGAAGGTGCCAAGGTCCTGGCGGTGGACCGCAGCCTCAAGGCAGCCGAGGAGACGGCAGCGCTGGCGCGGCAGGCGGGCGGCGACTGCATCGCCTTCGAGGCCGACGTCACCAAGGAGGCGACGCTCGCGGCGGCGGTCGCCGACGCGCGCAAGCGCTGGGGCCGCGTCGACATCCTGCACAACAACGTCGGCGTCAGCATCGCCGGCGGCGACGCGCCGCCGCTCGAGATCACCGAGGAAGCCTTCGACCGCATCGCCGCGACCAACCTGCGCGGCACCATCATGGCCTGCAAGCACGTGCTGCCGATCATGCGCGAGCAGCGCGCCGGCGCCATCGTGAACATCTCCTCGGTCGCGGCCTGGGAGAATTATCCCTATGTCGCCTACAAGGCGACCAAGGCCGCGATGATCGCCTACACCCAGCAGATCGCGATTCAGAACGCAGCCTTCGGCGTGCGCGCCAACGTGATCCTGCCGGGGCTCATGGACACGCCGATGGCGGTCGATACCCGCGCGCGCAGCACCGGCAAGAGCCGCACCGAGGTCGCCGCCGCCCGCGACGCCCGCGTGCCGCTCCGGAACAAGATGGGCACCGCCTGGGACGTCGCCAACGCCGCGCTCTTCCTCGCCTCCGACGAGGCCAATTTCATCACCGGCGTAGCGCTGCCTGTCGACGGCGGTGCGCTCGTCAACATCGGCTGAGATGCACCCATCGGCGTCCGCGGGTCGCGGCCGCTCCCTCGAGCCGCAGGTCGAGCTTGTCGGTGCGCTGATCTTATCCGCTGCGCTCGGTGTCTCGGTTTATGCGGCCCTGACGCTGCGCGGCCTCTTCGCGGATGGCGCGCTCAATCTGTTCAAGATCCTCGAGACCGGAACCTTCTTTGCCGATTGGGATCCGCCGCGCTGGACGACACATGTGCTCCAGCAATTCGCGGCAGTCCTGGCGTTGCGCTCGGGCATCGACGATCCGGAGCCGGTCGGCGTGCTGCTCGGGCTCGGCATGTACATCGTGCCGCTCGTCTTCCTTGCCGGCTGCTACGTCCTGCCGCCACGGGGCGCGCGCAGCTTTTTCTTGCTGCCGCTTTTTCATTATCTCGCGGGATCGCAGTCGGCGGGGTTCGCGGGCATCGCCGAGGCGCCGATGGCGAGCGCCTATTTCTGGTTCTTGCTGTTCCTGATCCTGTTCCGTAGCGACGGCCCGATCGGGCGCGCGGCGACCGTGCTGCTCGCCATTCCCGCAGCTTGGCTTCACGAAGCCTTCGCCCTGCTTGGCCCCTTGCTCACGCTCGCCGCGCTCCTGCATCTCCGGCAGGCCGATTCCCGCTCCGCGGTCGATCGGCTGTTCTTCGGCGCGCTCGCGGTCTGGTTCGTGGCAGTCGCGCTCTATGATCTTTACGTCGTGTATACCCGCAGCGACGGCGCACGGGAGTCTTTCCTGCTGGCAACGCTGGCTCTCGGTTTCCTGCTCGATCCGGATCTCAAGGAATGGACGCTTCGAATCAATGTGCCGGCACTCCTCGGCCTGTTGGCTGGCGGCGCGATCGCCGTCGTGTGGTACGGAGGCGACGGTGGAGCCAGGAAGCAGCGGCGGGTGTGGGCCACGATCGCAGCCTTTGGCCTGACGGCGATCATTCTGGTGGTCGGAGCACTGTGGCATGGGACGCTGTTGGCGATCCACGCGCAGTTCGATGCCCGAAGCTGGGGCGCCGTCATATCCCTGCCGCTTGGCGTACTGTGCCTTGGCTCGCTGCTGCGGCCGGGCTGGCGCGCGGTCTGGGAGCGCCGCTCGACGGTCGCACTATTGGGCATCCTCGCGGCGGCCCAGCTCGGCTGGCAGACGATCGCGACCGGTTTCTGGGTGCGTTACGTGCGCGATTTTCGCGCCGTGCTCGCGAGTCACGAGGGCGTCATCAACTGGGCGGACGCCGTGAGCAGCTTGCCGCCCGACGAGCAATGGCTTCTGGTGCGCATGTCGTGGGGTTGGACCAATCCCATCATGAGTTTTGTGCTGTCGCCGCGTGGGCGTGTCACGAGCGTCATCGTGAGTGCCGACGATAACGGCGACCGCGAGTTCACCGACCCCAGCAATCTGCCCGGTGGGCCGCGGTTCGACACCACCCAGTACCGTGCGGCGCTGCTCCGCCAGCGCAGCGGCGCCACGGAGAGATAGTCCGCGACGCTCGCCCCGGACCCTCGACGACGAGGGCATTGCACCCCCGCCCGCGCCTCTGCATGATCACCAGGCCGTCGCAGGCGAGCGGGGGAGGCGAATGCGAAACGGCTCCGAAAGCGCCGGCACACGCAGATGCCTGCTCGGTCTGCTATTCGGCCTCAGCTTCATCTCCAACGCGTATTTTCTGGCGAATTTCGGGAGCCCCAACTCGATCTCCCGCGCCGCGCTGAGTGTGGCGATGATCGAGCACGGCACAGTCGCAATCGATCCGCTCGCGGACTTGGCCGAGGACAGGGCGGTCCGCGATGGCCACTACTATTCCGACAAAGCGCCGGGCATGAGCTTCGTTGCTCTTCCGGTCGCGGCGGTCTTCATCGCCCTCGTCAATCCCGGTCACGATGATCGTCTGTGGCACGGCGAAGGGGGGATCAGCGTCGCGTTCGGCGCCTTGATCGCCGTGTCGGCCTTGCTGATCTCGAGCTTGCTGACGGCGATCTCCGTGCCGCTGCTCTACCGTGCGATCTCCCAGCTTGGCGGCAGCGCGGCCTGCGCGGCGGTGATTGCGCTTGTCTACGCGCATGCTACGCCGATCTGGCTTTGGGCCGCGGCCTTTTACGGGCATTCAGTCGCGGCGGCACTGCTGGTCACGGGTATGCACGCACTGCTGCGCACGGCGAGCGGAGGACCCTACTCCCAGCGATGGGCGTTGTGGTCCGGTTTCTCTCTCGCCTGGGCGGTGTTGGTGGAGTTCACTGCCGCGGTCCCGGTGCTGATCCTGTTGGCCTTCGCACTCACCCGCCTGGCAGAGAATGGTCGACTGTGGCGGTCGATGTGCCTCGTTGCGCTCGGCGGATTGCCAGTGCTCTGTCTCTTGCTTGCGTACAACACGGCCGCGTTCGGCGGGCCGTTCTCGATCGGCTACGCATATTCGGACGGCTATGACGCAATGCAGTCAGGTTTCTACGGGCTGTCGGCTCCCAGCCTGTCGGTTCTCGCAGAGATCACCCTGGGTGATCGACATGGCATTCTGTGGCTGTCACCCGTCCTGGCGCTGGTCCCGATCGGCTTTGCGCTTTCGCTGATCTCGTCTCAATGGCGCTCAATCGGCGCGCACTGCGGATCAGTCGTCGCTTACTATTTTTTGCTGAACAGCGGTTACGCCTATTGGGATGGTGGCTATTCGACCGGCCCTCGCCACGTCACAGCCTCGATGCCGTTTGCGTGCCTGCTTCTCGCATGCCTATGGGAACGAGGCCGCGTGGCGCGATATGCCCTCCTCGGGCTCGGTGGCTTAAGTGGGCTCATCTGTCTCATTGCCGTCGCCGTCAATATCGCGATGCCGAATGATCTCGACCTGTCGATGGCCGAATTCCTGCTTCCGCGATTTTGGCAGGGGCAGTTCGACAACGGCGTGGCGAACCTCCTGGGCCAGCTCGGCTGGACCCGCCTGACGCCGCTGCTGCCGCTCCTGATCGTCTGGGTTCTGGGCCTGGTCGCGCTTATCCGGTTGATCAGGTTGGAGGCGGGCGAGACGATGTTGCCCCGCGGCATCCCTGCGGGAGGCGCCAGCGGCACGATCGGGTCGAACCGATGACAATCGAGTCGCTGAGCGCAATCATCTCGCTAAAGTTGGGCGGGAGCTATCACGGCGAAAATCTCGCACGATGCCGGATCCTCTTCGCGTCGCTCATCGCCTTCGCCGAGCCCGGCATTTTCCACGAGATCCACGTCGTGACGCCACCAGGCGACACCGAGACTGCGCGGCGGCTAGCCGCCGATTGGCCTTCGCTACCGCTTCGCGTGTTCGACGAAATGGATTACTTGCCCGCCCTCCGCCGACATCGTTCTGCCCGCGGCTGGCATATCCAGCAACTGATCAAGCTCGCGGCGGCCGATCGCCTCGAGACGCCGTTCTTCCTCACCCTCGATCCCGACGTCATTCTGTGCAAGCCGCTCCGCGGGGAAGACCTGTTTGTGAAAGGGCGCGCACTCCTCGATCCTTATCCTCGCCGGGCCAACCCTGACTGGTGGAATGGATCGGCGCGGGTGCTCGGTATCTCGGCCGACCTCTCGGTGGACGGCATGATGGTGACGCCGGCTCTGCTGTCGCGGTCGGTGTGTCAGAGCCTCTTTCGGCACCTGGAACAAAGCCACCGCAGCGATTGGGACGCGACCCTGTTGCGCCTTGCTGGTTGGGGCTGGACGGAGTACGCGCTCTATCACCTTTGGGCGGAGAGTCAGGGGATGCTGAACCAAGTGCACGCGGTGGGCGGCGCCGGCGCATCGCGGCGACTGATGTGTCCAACCGCCGTCTGGGTGGAGTCTCAATTCGAGCGCTGGAACCTGCCCGAGTGCTTCGATCGCCAAGCCCCCGGCTTTTTCACGCTCGTCCAGAGCAACACCCGCATCGCGCCGGCGCGCATCGAAGCGCGGCTCGCGCCCTATTTCGCGATTGGCACCCCGAGGCAAGCGTAATCTCGATGGTGCGAGAGCGGATCAAGGAGCATTGCGGGCAGAGCGCCGAGATCCTGACGCTCCGGCGCGCGCCGAGGTTCGGCGCGACGCTCTTCGTGGCGGATTACCTGCGGCATGGCCGGCTCACGCGCATGCTGGGCTCGATCGACAAGACCGGCCGCATCATGGAGCAGT
>DATEGF010000193.1:0-7169 GCA_035280245.1 Allostellaceae bacterium | reverse complement strand
GCTGACGCTGGTGCGCGCGACGGAGGCGCTCCTCGCCGAGCTCGGGGCGACCGGCGACGGGGAGGCCAAGGCCGTTGCGCAGCAGATGGCGGCAGCCGGCTGGCTCTGGGGTGCTGCGGCGCTGGCGGCGCTGGCGCAGGTCGAGGTCGACCAGCCGGCCGGGCTCGCCGTGTGGCGACGCCTCGGCGAATGGGCGGAGTACGCGCCGGAGCCACCGCCCGGTCACGAGCCCGTCGAGGAAGCAGAGGCCCGGCGGCGGCTCGCGCAACTGCTCGGCTCGGACTCGGAGCCGCGGCCGCAGCAAGCGGATTACGCGGCGGCGGCGAGCGCCGCCTTCCGTCCACGCGAGAAGCAGGACGAGCCGATGGCGGTGCTGGCGGAAGCCGGCACCGGCGTCGGCAAGACGCTGGGCTACATCGCGCCCGCGAGCCTCTGGGCCGAGAAGAACGAGGGCGCGGTCTGGATCTCGACCTTCACGCGCAACCTGCAACACCAGATCGATACGGAGCTCGACCGGCTTTACCCGGAGGCAACCGAGAAGGCGCGTCGCGTCGTGCTCCGGAAGGGCCGCGAGAATTATCTTTGCCTGCTGAATTACGAGGAGGCGGTCGGCGCACTGCCGGCTCGGCCCGCCACCGCGGTCGGCGTGGGACTCATGGCGCGCTGGATCCAGACGACCCGCGATGGCAGCCTGGTGGGTGGCGATTTCCCTGGCTGGCTGCCGGACCTGATGGGCCGAGGCCGCACGCTTGGACTCGCGGACCGCCGCGGCGAGTGCATCCACTCGGCCTGCCCGCACTATCACAAGTGTTTCATCGAGAAGAGCGTGCGGCGCGCGCGGCGCGCGAGTCTCGTCGTCGCGAACCATGCGCTGGTCATGGTCCAGGCGGCATGGGGCGGCCTCGACGACAGCAACGTGCCGACGCGCTACGTCTTCGACGAGGGCCATCACGTCTTCGAGGCCGCGGACAACGCGTTCTCACTGGCGCTCACGGGCCGCGAGGCTGTGGAACTCCGGCGCTGGGTGCTTGGCGTCGAGGGCGGCCGCGGCCGCGCGCGCGGGCTCCGTCGTCGGCTCGAGGAGCTGATCGCGGGCGACGACGCGGCGGAGCGCGCGCTCACGGAGGCACAGGGCGCGGCCCGGACCCTGCCCGGCGAGAGCTGGCTGCAGCGGCTCCAGCAAGGCGCGCCCTATGGCGAGACCGAGACCCTGCTGGCCCATGTGCGCCGCCAGGTGCTGGCGCGTGCCGAGGCCGCCGACAACGCCTATTCCCTCGAGACCGAGGCGCGGCCGCCGGTCGAGGGCCTGCTCGAGGCGGCGGCGGGATTGGGTGTCGCGCTCAGGCGGCTCGTCGACCCGCTGGACGCGCTGGCGAAGCGATTGGGCAAACGGCTCGACGACGAGGCGGCGGACCTCGACGCCGCCACGCGCACACGCATCGACGCCGCGCAGCGGAGCCTGCGCCGCCGCATCGATGGCGAGCTCGCGGGCTGGCTCGCCATGCTGAAGGAGCTCGGCGGCGTGCCAAACGCGCCGCTGGTGGACTGGTTCGCGGTCGATCGATTCGATGGTCACGAGTTCGATGTCGGCATGCATCGGCACTGGATCGATCCGACCAAGCCTTTCGTGGAGACGGTGGCGAAGCCCGCCCAAGGATTCGTGATCACCTCGGCGACGCTCACCGACGGCACCGGCGATCCCGAGGCCGACTGGGCGGCGGCGGAGATGCTGACGGGCGCACGGCACCTGCAGCGCCCCGCCTTGCGCGCCCGGGTGCCGTCGCCTTTCGACTACGGCGCGCAGACCCGCGTCTTCGTCGTCACCGACGTGAAGCGCGAGGAGGTCGATCAGGTCGCGGCCGCCTATCGGGAATTGTTCCTGGCGGCGGGCGGCGGCGCGCTCGGACTCTTCACTGCGATCTCGCGGCTCAAGGCCGTCTATGCTCGCATCGCCGGCGCGCTCGAGGCCGAGGGCCTGCCGCTCCTCGGCCAGCATATCGATGCGATGGATACGGCGACGCTGGTCGACATCTTTCGCGCCGAGGAGGACGCGTGCCTCCTCGGCACCGACGCGGTACGCGATGGCGTCGACGTGCCCGGCCGCTCGCTCCGGCTCATCGTGTTCGATCGCGTACCTTGGCCGCGGCCCGATATCCTGCACAAGGCGCGCCGCCAGGAATTCGGCGCGGCGCGCTACGACGATCGGATCACGCGCCTCCGGCTGCGCCAGGCTTTCGGGCGCCTGGTTCGCCGCGCCGGCGATACCGGCGTGTTCGCGCTCCTGGATTCGCGGCTTCCCTCGCGGCTCCTCGGCGCTTTTCCCGAGGGCGTCGCGGTCGAGCGGATCGGGCTCAAGGATGCCGTCGAGCGGACGCGGGAGTTTCTGCGGCATCCGACCGCGCGTCCGTGACGCACCGGCCTCGCCCCTGGGCACCGGGCCTCGAGACGCGGTAGAATCCCAAGACGCGTGCGCGAGCATTCCGATGCGAGCGCGTGACAACACCGTGCGAAGAGGTGGCACATGCTCGATCATCATTCGGCGCTGATCTACACGATGGTCCTGGCCTCGGCGGCGGGGCAGGGTGTCACCGACGCGGAGCTGCGTACCATCGGCGATATCGTGACGCATCTGCCGATCTTCGCTGGCTTCGACAACAAGCAGCTCCCGAAGACGCTTTCCGCCTGCTCGGACCTGCTGCAGAAGGAGAATGGTCTCGATCAAGCCTTGAAGGACATCAAGGCGGCGCTGCCGCCGCGCCTGCGCGAGACCGCCTACGCGCTCGCCTGCGACGTCGTGGCAAGCGACGGGGAGGCCTCGCAGGACGAGCTGCGCTTTCTCGAGCTCTTGCGCGATCGGCTGCCGATCGAGCGGTTGATCGGCGCCGCCATCGAGCGCGGCGCGCGGGCGCGATTCATGACGCTCTGAGCGTCAACCGCTCGAATCCTCGACCGCGGCCGGCCAGACCTTTTTGGGATTGATGCCGATCTTGAACGTCTTCGGATCGGCATTGGTGAATTGGTAGACCGCGGGCTTGAATTTCGCGCACTCGCCGTGCGCGTCGCAGGCGATCGGGCCGCTGATGCCTTGGAATTTCGTGGCATAGACGGCGTCGCGCAGCGCCTTGCGGCCGATGTAGAGACTGCCATCCTTGTCGGTCTTGGCGACCTTCTCGATCGCCTTGAAAGCCAAGGTGGCGGCATCGTACGCATTCGCATGAAAGCCGGAGATCGGCGCCTCGCCGAACGCCTTGGTGTATTCCTGCACGAACTTCGGATAATTCTTCCCCATCGCGTCGGCCGATTGATCGGGATAGGTAAAGCGGAATCCAACCGCCGCGTCGCGCCCCGCCTGGAGGAAATCCGGCGCCATCAGGGCCGAGCTGCCGATCAGGGTAACGTGCTCGACGCCCGGAACGTCTTTCACCTGCCGGGCGATTTGCGCTGCTGCCGCGATGAAGAGCGGCATGTACACCACATCCGGCTTTTCGGTCGCGATGCGTGTGAGGAGCGGATGCATGTCGACATCGGTCGATTGGACAGCCTCCGTCGATACCACTTTGCCTCCGAGCCTCTCGAAATTCCTCGCCATCACAGCGGCAAGCTCTGTCGAGTAGGGACTCTCGTCGTGCACGGCGACGACCTTGCGCGCTTTGAGAACGTCATAGAGGTATTTCGCATCTGCGCGGCCTTGATCGAGGTCGCTGTAGACGGTGCGCACCAATCCGTCGTAACCGGGCGGGCGATCGGATGCGGTGAGCGATGGGGCTGTCGCTGCGGTGTCGATGTCGACCATGCCGGCGTTCCACAAGATGGGCGCCGCCGGAGTGGCGACGCTCGAGCAGGCAGGACCGATGATGATGACGTTCCGCGGATTCGAGGCGAGCTTGGTCGCGGCCGTCTGACCGCCTTCGGCATTGCAGGCGGCGTCCTCGACATTGAATTTGATCGGGTGCCCCAGAAGCTTGCCGCCGTTGTCCTTGATCGCGATATCGACAGCCCGCTTCTCGTCGGTGCCGAGCGCGGAATCGGGGCCGGACATGACCCAGTAACCCCCGATCTGGATCGGCTCGCCCTTCGCGAGCCTCACCACACCGATCGGATCGGTTACCGGTCCGACCGTCGCGGCGTTTCCGGCAATGGGCGCGGCTCCGAGAGCCGTCAGCGCGAATGCAATGGCGCCATAAGTACTGATCGGGCGGTGCGACATGGTTTGCTCCCGTGACTTGTCCGGCGGGCAAACCCTCCAGCGTGCCCAAGAGAAAAACTAGTTGGCTGCATTACGGCATCATTACCCCGGGGTGAATAATTTTTCAGAGCGCGTGCAGCACCGAGGCGAGACGGGCTCCTCGGGCTGCGCTGCTCGGCGCGTGGACTTGCAAAACCACGGAAGCGGAAGAGATCAACATCAACTCGTCGTCGCCATCCGCCGAGGCGACACGGCGACGAACGGCTCAAAACCCTAAGGAGACTCGCTATGCTTCATTCGAGATTCGTGTACGGGCGGCTCCAGCCCATGGCGGTGGCCAGCCTGTTGGCGCTCGCGGGCTTGGTGCCGCTCAAAGCCGAGGCCCAGCAGAAGACGGTAAAGATCGGGATCACTCTGCCGCTCACCGGCGCCGACGCAGAGGACGCGACCTTGATCAAGGACGGCGCGGTAATGGCGATCGACGAGGCGAACGCCAAAGGCGGTGTCGCCGGCTACAAGGTCGAGCCCGTGATCTACGACAATGGCACCCCGACCGCGGGCCAGTACGATCCCGGACAGGCCGCCACCAACACGCGGCGGCTCATCTCGGATAAACAGGTCGTGGCGAATGTCGGGCCGCAAATGAGCGGCTCGGGCAAAGCCATGTCGCCAATTCTGAGCGAGGCCGATTTCGCGACCATCACCCCGAGCTCGACCAATCCGGACATCACCGCGCCGTCCTTCGCCGCGCAATTCCGGCCGGGAGGCAAGGCGGTCTATTTCCGGACCGTCACGACCGACGCTTATCAGGGCCCCGCCATGGCGAATTTCTTCGCCAATAAGCTGCACGTGAAGACCGTCTACGTCCTCGACGACTCCGGCGCCTATGGCGTCGGCATCGCGGACTCCTTCGAGAAGCAGGCGACGAAGGACGGCATCAAGGTGCTCGGCCACGACCAGCTTAATCCGAAAGAGGCCGACTACACGACCATTCTCACCAAGATCAAGGCCATGCATCCGGACGCACTCTACTTCGGCGGCGTCGCCCAGGCCGGGGTCAAGCTCGCGAAGCAGGCCTATGACGTCATGCCGAAGGTGATCAAGGGCGGCGGTGACGGCATCCAAGGCGGGAGCTTCCTCGCCGCCGCGGCGTTCCCGGCGGTCGAGGGCTGGTACTCCAGCAACGCCTCTCCCCACGTCGTCGATAAGGCGGGCGTGCAGGATTGGATCAAGCGCTTCCAGGCCAAGTTCAACCTCGTGCCGGACGACTACTCGATCACCTCCTACGACGCCGTCACGGTGATCCTGGACGCGGTGAAGCATGTGGCCGAGAGCGGCAAGCCGATGACGCACGAGAACGTCCGGGACGCGATCCAGGCCGAGAACGTAGAGACGCTGCAAGGACCGATCGCTTTCGACCAGAACGGCGACGTCAAGAATCGGGAGGTGAGCATCTTCCAATACCGGCATGACACCGGCCATTCCGACAACGACATCATCCACCAGCAGCACTATATCGGCGCGGCGCCGCTGGTGAGCTGAGCGGCTCTGTCGAGCGGGGTGCGAGGTATCGCTCGCCCCCGCTTTTCCTCGTGGTGCCAGAAAAGAAAAGGGCCGCGGCGAGCCGCGGCCCAGTGTTCCTGCCTAAGCGTTATTGTTGTTAGAAGTCCATCCCGCCCATGCCGCCGTGGTCATGACCGCCCGGCATCGGCGCCGCTTTCTTCTCCGGCCGCTCCGCCACCATCGCCTCGGTGGTGATGAGCAGACCCGCGACCGACGAGGCGTCCTGGAGCGCGAGCCGGACGACCTTGGTGGGGTCGATGATGCCGGCCTTCACCAGGTTCACGTACTCGCCGCTCTGGGCGTCGAAACCGTGGTTATGGTCGGTGGTCTCGAGCAGCTTGCCGACCACCACGGAGCCGTCGGCGCCGGCGTTCTCGGCGATCTGGCGCGCAGGCATCTGGATCGCCTTGCGGACGATCTCGATGCCGACCCGCTGGTCGTCGTTGTCGGCCTTGAGCTTCGCGAGCGCCTTGGTCGCATAGAGCAGCGCCGTGCCGCCGCCGCCCACGACGCCTTCCTCGACCGCCGCGCGGGTCGCGTGCATGGCGTCGTCAACCCGGTCCTTGCGCTCCTTCACCTCGACCTCGGTCGCGCCGCCGACCCGGATCACCGCCACGCCGCCCGCGAGCTTCGCCAGCCGCTCCTGCAGCTTCTCCCGGTCGTAGTCCGAGGTGGTCTCCTCGATCTGCGCCTTGATCTGCCCGATCCGGCCCTCGATGTCCTTCTTCTTGCCGGCGCCGTCGATGATCGTGGTGTTCTCCTTGTCGATGCGGATGCGCCGCGCCTTGCCCAGCATGTCCAGGGTCACGTTCTCGAGCTTGATGCCGAGATCCTCGGAGATGAGCTGGCCGCCCGTCAGCACCGCGATGTCCTCCAGCATCGCCTTGCGGCGATCGCCGAAGCCCGGCGCCTTCACCGCCGCGACCTTGAGGCCGCCGCGGAGCTTGTTGACCACCAGCGTCGCGAGCGCCTCGCCCTCGACATCCTCGGCCACGATCAGCAGCGGCTTGCCCGACTGCACGATCGCCTCGAGCACCGGCAGCATCGCCTGCAGGCCCGACAGCTTCTTCTCGTGCAGGAGGATGAAGGGGCTCTCCAGCTCGCAGATCATCTTCTCCGCGTTGGTCACGAAGTAGGGCGAGATATAGCCGCGGTCGAACTGCATGCCCTCGACGACGTCGAGCTCGGTCGCTAGGCTCTTCGCTTCCTCGACCGTGATGACGCCCTCATTGCCGACCCGCTGCATCGCCTGGGCGATCATCTCGCCGATGTCACGCCCGCCATTCGCCGAGATCGTACCGACCTGGGCGATCTCCTCGTTGGTCGAGATCTTTTTCGAGCGCGCCTTGAGATCGGCGACGACGGTCTCGACCGCGAGGTCGATCCCGCGCTTTAGATCCATCGGGTTGAGGCCGGCGGC
>DATEGF010000192.1:0-9173 GCA_035280245.1 Allostellaceae bacterium | reverse complement strand
GCATCGAGCTCGGCCTGCTCACGCCGGCCCTGTTCGGAGCGCTGCCCGAGCGCATTTTCGGCATCATGGCGAACGATACGCTGCTCGCCGTGCCCTTCTTCACCTTCATGGGGCTGATCCTCGAGCGCAGCGGCATGGCCGAGGACCTGCTCGACACCATCGGCCAGCTGTTCGGCCCGCTCCGCGGCGGGCTCGCCTATGCGGTGATCTTCGTGGGCGCACTGCTCGCGGCTACCACCGGCGTGGTGGCGGCCTCCGTCATCTCCATGGGTTTGATCTCGCTGCCGATCATGCTGCGCTACGGCTACGATCGCAGGCTCGCCGCCGGCGTGATCGCGGCCTCGGGCACGCTGGCGCAGATCATCCCGCCGAGCCTGGTCTTGATCGTGATGGCGGACCAGCTCGGCAAGTCCGTCGGCGACATGTACCAGGGCGCGTTCATTCCGGGCCTGACGCTCGCCGGCCTCTACGCCCTTTTCGTCGTGATCGCGTCGATCGTCCGCCCGAACGCCGCTCCGGCGCTGCCGCCGGAGGCGATCGTGGTGCGCGATCAGGACGGGCGCGTCGGCTATTGGTCGCTCGCCTTCGTCGTGACCGCTGCATTCGTCGTGGCCTATTTCCTCGCGGATCGCCTACACGTCATCTGGGCCGCGGCGCTCGCGGGTGTCGGCACTTATGCCGTTGCCGTGGCGGACAAGCATCTCGGTCTCCGACTGCTGAGCCGCCTCGCGCAGCAGGTGGTCATCGTCATGATGCCGCCGCTGGCGCTCATTTTTCTTGTGCTGGGCACGATTTTCCTCGGCATCGCCACGCCTACGGAAGGTGGAGCGATGGGTGCGACCGGCGCGCTCCTGCTTGCCCTCGCCAATCGTCGGCTCACCTGGAGCCTGCTCCGACAGGCGATGGACACGACGGCGAAAATCTCGTCATTCGTGCTGTTCATCCTGATCGGCTCCACGGTGTTCAGCCTGGTGTTCCGCGGCGTAAACGGCGATCTCTGGGTCGAGAGCCTGCTCACGAGCCTGCCCGGCGGCCAAACCGGATTCCTGATCTTCGTGAACGCCTTCGTATTTGTGCTGGCCTTCTTCCTGGACTTCTTCGAGCTCGCCTTCATCGTGATTCCGCTCCTGGGGCCGGTCGCCGACAAACTGGGCATCGATCTCATCTGGTTCGGCGTGCTGCTGGGCATCAACATGCAGACGTCCTTCATGCATCCGCCCTTCGGCTTCGCGCTGTTCTATCTGCGGAGCGTCGCGCCCAGCGAGGAGTTCATCGACAAGATCACCGGCAAGGTCACGGCGCCGCTCACCACGGGCCAGATCTATTGGGGCTCGATCCCGTTCGTCGGGATCCAGCTCATCATGGTGATGCTGGTGATCGCCTTCCCGAGCCTGGTCCTGGTGGCGCTCGACCACGGTCCCAAGATCGATCCCAACAAAGTAGAAATCCAGGTCGCGCCGCCATCCGACCAGGGCGATACGGACCAGCCGCTGCAAATTCTGAAGTAGCGGGCAACAAAAGGGGCGCCCTCTCGGGCGCCCCTCGCCATCCCCGCTCGGCGGCGGATCAGGTGCTCTGATGCCGCAGCATGAAGCTGTCGAAGCTCTGCTCGGCGACCTGGAACCACTGCAGCTCGTCGCTCCGGAATTTCTTCCAGGGCTCGTAGATCTTGGCGAACTTCGGATTCTTCGCGGAGGTCTCATCGTAGAGCTCGTTTGCGGCCTTGAAGCAGGCCTCGAGCACCGGCTGCGGGAACGGCAGCAGCTTGATGCCGCCCGCGACCAACCGCCGGAGCGCCGCCACGTTGTCGGTGTCGTACTTGCCGATCATCCAGTTGCGCGCCTCGGCGCAGGCGGTCTCGAGCGCCGCCTGATAGGTCTTGGGCAGCTTGTTCCACTGCTCGAGGTTCACGTAGGCGGAAAGCTGTGCGTTCCCCTCCCACCAGCCGGGGTAGTAGTAGAACTTCGTGACCTTGTAGAGACCGAGCTTCTCGTCGTCATAGGGGCCGACCCATTCGGCCGCGTCGATCGTGCCCTTTTCCAGCGAGGGATAGAGGTCGCCGCCGGCGATCACCTGCGGCACCACGCCGAGCTTCGCCAGCACGCTGCCCGCCCAGCCGCCAATCCGGAACTTGAGGCCCTTCAGGTCCTCGACCGTCTTGATCTCCTTGTTGAAGAATCCGCCCATCTGGGCGCCCGTGTTCCCCGCCGCGATCGGATAGACGTTGTAGTCCTTGAAGAACTCGCGGACCAGCTGCTGCCCGCCGCCGTGGCGCAGCCAGGCGTTCTGCTGACGGGTATTCAGCCCGAACGGCACCGTGCAATCGAAGGTGAAGGTCGGGTCCTTTCCGACATAATAGTACGAGGCGGTATGGCCCATCTCGACCGTGTTGTTCTGTACGGCGTCCAGCACCTGGAGCGCCGGCACGATCTCGCCGCCCGCGAAGGCGCGGATCTGGAACTTGTTGTCGGTGAGCTCGGCAACGAGCTTGGCAAGGTATTCGGCGCCGCCAAAGAGCGTGTCGAGGCTCTTCGGCCAGCTCGCAGCCATGCGCCATTTAATCTCGGGCTGGCTCTGGGCGATCGCCGGCGCCGCGACCGCCGTCGCCGCGAGCCCCAGGCTGGCGGAACCGATGAACGAGCGTCTCTTCATGAAAGTCCTCCCTATTTCGCAAAATCCGCGAAGGCGATCCGGAACCGGGGCTACCTTCGATTGTAGGCAATAATACAGGCCCTCCGGTCTTTGGGTAGTCCGGAGCACGGGAGCAGCGGCGCCGGGTGATAGCCGCAGCCTCGCCATGATAGATTCGGGTCGATATCTCGTTTCAGGATTGGGGCGGTGGGGGTTTCGGTGCTCGGAGCGGGCTCTGCCCAGCGATTGATCGATGGCATCGAGGGGTTCGTCGACCGGGTCGGGCGCGCCGCCTCATGGCTCATCCTGGGCGTGGTGGCCACCCTCTTCCTGCAGATTCCGATGCGGGAATTCGTCCGGTACGGGCACCGCGAGGTCAACGATATCGGGCAGGTGATCCATGCGACCGTGTTCATGATCGGGGCCGCTTACGCCATGCGTTGGGACGCGCACGTGCGCGTCGATATTTTCCGGCATCACATGGGCCCGCGCGCTCGTGCCGCCATCGAGCTCGTCGGCACGCTCCTATTCCTGACCCCTTGGCTCGCAATCGTCGCGCGATCCTCGATCCCCATCGTCGTGCGCTCCTGGGCGGAGCTCGAGCAGTTCGCCGATACCTATACGCCTGGGTATTTCCTGCTCAAGACGCAGTTGCTTTGCTTCTCGCTGCTGGTCGCGCTCCAGGCGCTCGCCAACGTCCTGCGCAATCTCGCGATACTGCTGCGGTGGCCGACGCGGTGATCGCTTGATGGACCCGCAAGTCCTCGGTCTCGCGATGTTCGCGGCCGTCTTCGCGCTCCTGATGCTGGGCTTCCCCGTCGCCTTTACGCTCCTCGGCACCGCCGTTGGGTTCGCCGCGCTGGGCGACCTGCTCGGCGTGTTCGATCTGCGGCTCCTCACCGCCCTGCCCTTGCGCCTCCTCGGCCTGATGGAGGAGGACCTGCTGCAGGCGATCCCGCTGTTCCTCTACCTCGGCGTCATCCTGCAACGCACGACGCTCGCCGCGGACCTCCTGAACGGCCTCGGCGGATTGTTTGGCCGGCGCGCCGGCGGACTCGGCATCGCCACGATTATCGTCAGCGTATTTCTCGCGCCCACCACGGGCGCGATCGGCGCCACCGTGCTCACCATCGGGCTGCTGGCCCTTCCAACCATGCTGGCGGCTGGCTACGACCGCCGGCTTGCGAGCGGCATCGTCTGCAGCGCCGGGACCCTGGGCACGATCATCCCGCCCTCGATCGTGCTGATCCTGCTCGGCAGCTTCATGCAGAGCGCGAATATCGAGGCGCAGGTCCGGCGCGGCGTCGAGACGGTGCAGGCGATGACCGTGCAGGACCTCTATCTCGGCGCCCTCGCGCCAGTCGGCCTGCTGCTAAGCCTCTATCTGACCTACGTCGTGCTCGCCGCGCTTGTCCGGCCGCGGCTTTGCCCGCCGCCGCTCGCCCATCTCGAGACTCGGCCGTCGCCGCTTCGGCTCGTGCTGACGATCTTCGTTCCCATCGGGCTGCTCGCGCTGATGCTTGGGCTCGTCATCAGCGGGCTCGCTTATACCGTCGAGGCGGCAGCGACCGCCGGACTGGTGGCGACGCTCTACGCGACGCTCCGGAGGCAGCTCAACCTCGCGCGGCTGGCGGAGACCCTGCATCTTGTGATGAAGCTCACCGCCATGGTGTTCATGCTGCTGATGGGCGCCTCGACCTTCTCCCTGGTATTCCGGGGATTCTCCGGCGATCTGTTCGTGGCGCGCCTGCTCTCGCAGGTACCGGGCGGCGTGCTGGGCGGCACCGCCGTGGTGATGGCGATCATGTTCGGGCTCGCCTTCTTCCTGGACGCACTCGAGATCATCTTCCTGGTGGTGCCGATCGCGATGCCGCCCCTGCTGCAGCTGGGTGCTGACCCCGTGTGGCTCGCGCTCTTGACCGCGATCAACCTGCAGACCGCGTTTCTTCACCCGCCTTTCGGCTTCGCCATCATCTTCCTGCGTGGCGTCGCGCCCAAGGAGGTCAGGACCGCCGATATCTACTGGGGCGTCATCCCCTTCATCGCGATCCAGGTAGCGGTCCTGGCGCTGGTGTGGGCCTATCCGGGGATGATCGTGGCGTTCAAGGGATAGCGCGCGATCCTCAGGCGATCGCCTGCTCCGCGGCGAGATAGTCGAGCGCAAGGTCGCGGGCGACGGCGGCGTGAGTGATTTTCCCGTCATGCACATTGAGGCCATTGCGAAGGTGAGCGTCCTCGGCGAGCGCCTTGCGCCAGCCCTTGTCCGCAAGCGCCACAGTGAAGGGCAGCGTCGCGTTGTTGAGCGCGAAGGTCGAGGTGCGTGCGACCGCACCGGGCATGTTGGTCACGCAATAGTGGATCACGCCGTCGACGCTGTAAGTCGGCTCGGCGTGGGTGGTGGGCTTGCTGGTCTCGAAGCAGCCGCCCTGGTCGATGGAGATGTCGACCATCACCGAGCCGGGCTTCATCTTGCGCACCATGTCGCGCGTAACCAATTTCGGCGCCGCGGCGCCTGGCACCAGCACGGCGCCCACCACCAGGTCGGCCGCCAGCACCTCGCGCTCGATGTTGTCGAGGGTCGCGAAGAGCGTGTGGAGCTGCGAGCCGAATTGCATGTCGAGCTCATTGAGCCGGCGCAGCGACTTGTCGATCACGGTGACGTAGGCCTCGAGGCCCATGGCCATGCGCGCGGCATTGGTGCCGGAGACACCGCCACCCAGGATCACCACCTTGGCGGCGGCGACGCCGGGGACGCCGCCCAGCAGCATGCCCATGCCGCCCTGCTCCTTCTCGAGGCAGTGCGCGCCGACCTGGATCGACATCCGGCCGGCGACCTCGCTCATGGGCGCCAGCAGCGGCAATCCGCCGCGGCCATCCGTGACGGTCTCATAGGCGATCGCGGTGACGCCCTGGCGCGCCAGCCCCTCGGCCTGCGCCTTGTCGGCCGCCAGATGCAGATAGGTAAAGAGCACTTGGCCCTTGCGCAGCATCGAGATCTCCCGCGGCTGCGGCTCCTTCACCTTGACCACCAGCTCGGCCTCGCCGAAGACCGCCGCGGCATTCGGTGCTACGCGCGCGCCCACGGCCTCGTAAGCCGCGTCGGGAAAGCCAATGCCGGCGCCGGCGCCCGTCTCCACAAGCACTTGATGGCCGCGATGGATGAGTTCCCGCGCGCTACCGGGCACGAGCCCGACGCGATACTCGTGGGTCTTGATCTCCTTCGGCACACCGACGCGCATGAAACGGGACTCCCTGAGGGGTTGATGGCCGGGAGCCTATCACGCGGCCCCCACGAGGGTAATCGCACCAAGACAAGCCCTATGCATGTCAGACTTGCAGCAAGAATTTTGGAATCGCGCCGTTGTCTACCCGTGCGAGCGGAGTAGCATCGCGCCCATGCACCGTCGCGCTTTGCTCATCGCCCTCCTGTCGACTGCCGTGGCCACCACCGCCCACGCCCATTCCTACGTCCTGGGCTCGGTCGAGATCGGCCATCCCTGGGCGCGTCCGACCGACGCTCAGCTGGGCGCGACCTACAGTGTGCTCGCGATCAAAGGCGACGCGGCAGACACGCTGAGCAGCGCCGAGACGCCGATCGCTCAGCGGGTCGAGCTCCGCAATGCCGCGGGAGAGGCCGTGCATGGAATCGAGATCGCGCCTGGGCGGCCCGTGGTGCTGCGGCCCGGCAAGGCCTACCTCGCGCTCGTGGGCCTGAAACAGCCCTTGAAGCTCGGCCAGAGCTTTCCTCTCACCCTGCGCTTCGACGTCGCCGGCGAGATCACCGTGACGGTGATGGTGGAAAACGTTCCCGGCGAATAACCGAGCGTTACTGCCGGTAGCTCGGGTCCTTGGTGTCGAGCATGCGCAGCAACGCAGTCCACGCCCGCTCGCCGGGTGCCTCGAAATTCTCGGACTGCTTCGCCGTGTGCTCGGAGACCTGGTGCGAGAGCGCGTTGATGCCGCCGCGCGATCCCATCAGGTCCATCTGCACGCGGCAGGACTGCTCGAGGTAGTACATGGACTGGAATGCCTCGGGTACCGTGCGGCCAGCGGTCAGGAGCCCGTGGTTGCGCAGCACCAGGACTCGCTTGTCGCCGAGATCGCGCACCAGGCGCTGCCGCTCGTCGAGGTTGGTCGCGACGCCCTCGTAGTCGTGATAGCCGATCCGGTTGTAGTAAGGCGCCGAGAACTGGTTCAGGGACATCAGCCCTTCCTTGAGGCACGACACCGCCACACCCGCGCGCGTATGCGTGTGGAGGACGCAGTTTACGTCGGGCCGCGCCCCGTGGATCGCGCTGTGGATCACGAAGCCCGCGTAGTTCACGGGATGCGTACCGGGCTCGACGGTGTTCCCGTCGTAGTCGATCTTCACCAGGCTCGATGCGGTGATCTCGTGGAACATCATCCCGTAGGGATTGATCAGGAAATGTCCCGCGGACTCGGGCACGCGCACGGAGATGTGCGTGTAGATGAGGTCGTCCATCCCGAAATGCGCGATCAGGCGGTAGCACGCGGCGAGATTGATCCGCGCGTCATGCTCGGTCTTCTGCTCGGGCTTCAGGGCGACGACAGTCGACATGACGGCTCTCCGTGGGGCTTGGAATTGAGGGAGTCTAGCGGCCGGCGGCGGAGGCGGCCAGGGGCACGGATGTCGCGCCACCCAGGAGCCGCCGCACGCGCTCGGCAATCGCGAGCGAGGCCGTGAGACCCGGCGACTCGATGCCGTAGAGATTGACCAAGCCGGGAATGCCGTGCACCGCGGGTCCCTGGATCACGAAATCGGCCGCTGGCTCCTTGGGCCCGCTGATCTTGGGCCGGACGCCGGCATAGCCCGGCTGCAGCGCGCCATCCGGGAGCCAGGGCCAATAGGTCCGGATCGCCGCATAGAACCGCTCACCGCGCGCAGGATCGACGTTGTAGTCGACCCCGTCGATCCACTCCGTGTCAGGCCCGAAACGGGCCTGGCCCGCCATGTCGAGCGTCAGATGCACACCGAGCCCCGCCGTCTCCGGCGCCGGATAGATCAGGCGCCGGAACGGCGAGCGGCCCACCAAACTGAAATAGACACCGCGACAGAAATAGGCGGGCGGGATCGTGGCGGCGGGCATGCCGGCCATCGAGCGGGCGAGCGCGGGTGCATAGAGGCCCGCGCTGTTCACCAGCAGGCTCGCGCGCAGGCTCATCGGCTCCGCGCCGCCGACCTCGAAGAGGAACCCGCGCTCGTCGACCCGGCCGCCGAGCACCGGCGCACGAAACGCCACCACGGCGCCCGCCGACTCGGCATCGCCCTGATAGGCAAGCATGAGCCCGTGGCTGTCGATGATGCCGGTCGACGGCGAGAGAAAGGCCTTGATGCAAGAGAGCTCAGGCTCGAGCGCCTGCACTTCGTTGCCGCCGAGCCATTCGAGATCGTCGACGCCGTTCGCGTGCGCGCGCTCCCAGACCCGCTCGATCGACGGCAAGTCCTCGTCGCGGCAGGCGACCAGGAGCTTGCCGATCTTCTTGTGCGGCACGCCGTGCTCGGCACAGTACTCGTAGAGCGCGCGCCGGCCCTCGAGGCAGAGCACCGCCTTCAGGCTGGCCTTCGGATAATAGAGGCCGGCGTGGATCACCTCGCTATTGCGCGAGGAGGTCTCTGAGCCGATCCAGCGCTCCTTCTCGAGGACGAGAACCTCCCGCCCCTCGAGCGCGAGCGCGCGAGCGACCGCGAGGCCCACCACGCCCGCGCCCACCACCACGCACTCGACCTGGGACTCGCTCACGATGCCTCCGACGGGAACGCGCGGCATCCTCGACGATCGAGTGTCCCGAGACAAGCAAGCCCGCGCATGGCGGGGATGTGGGACGCGTGCTTGTGGCACCTGCAGCGCCCCGCTAGTAAGTCGGCATGGTTGATCGGCCTCGCCCCTCACCCCTCACCTCCCATCGCCGGTGGCGCTGGGCGCCTCCTCTCCCACTCTCCCCTTTCGGGGAGAGGGGCGAGGGTATTGGAGCGGCGCCGCACGCCCCCTCGCCCCTCGCCCGCGCAGCGGGAGAGTGGGAGAGGGAGGGGCCCAGCGCGAAGCGCTGGGAGGGTGAGGGGTGAGGGCCGGTCAGCAAGCACGAACCGCCTTTCTGCTGGCGATCTGCCAGGCGTGCTTCCTGTCGGCGTCCTCGATCGGCGTCGCCTCCAGCGGGCTCGTCGGCACCGGCCTCGCGCCGGCGCCGGTGCTGGCCACCCTCCCCTACTCGCTGATCGCCACCACCAACGCCTGCGTCACGGTGCCGGCCTCGTTCCTGATGGCGCGGCTCGGCCGGCGTGTGGGGTTCGTGCTCGGCGCCCTCATCGGCGGCCTTGGCGGCGCGATCTCGGCCTGGGCGATCTTCCGGCAGAGCTTCATCCTGTTCTGTCTCGGCAACGCGCTCTGGGGCTGCTTCCAGGCGACCGCGCAGTACTACCGCTTCGCCGCCGCGGATGCGGCCGAGCCCGATTTCCGGAGCCGCGCGGTCTCCTACGTGCTGGCGGGCGGCGTCGCCGCCGCCGTGATCGGTCCGGAGATCGC
>DATEGF010000191.1:0-16653 GCA_035280245.1 Allostellaceae bacterium | reverse complement strand
GCCTGCCTCGATCGGGCGGCGGACCTGATCAAGGACGTGCCGGGCCCCTTGCTCGAGCTCGGACTCGGCAACGGCCGCACCTACGACCACATGCGCGAGCTCATGCCCCGGCGCCAGATCTACGTGTTCGAGCGCGAGGTCGCCGCGCACTCCGACTGCGTTCCGCCGGCGGAGTTCCTGATCCTCGGCGATGCCCGCGAGACATTGCCGATGATGTGGGACCGGCTGCCGCAGAGCGTGGCGCTCGCGCACATCGACATGGGCACCGGCGATGTCGCCGCGAATCACCGGCTCGCCGGCGAGCTCGCTCCCCTGTTGGCGCCGCTCATGCGGACCGGCGCGGTGGTGGCGAGCGAGCCGCCGATCGATTTGCCGGGCTGGCTCGCACTCCCGCTGCCGATCGGCGTCCGCGAGGACCGCTACCACCTCTACCGCGTGGGTTAGCGTCGTGAAGCTCTTCATCGCCGGGCTCGATACGGAAACGAATACCTTCGCGCCGATCCCCACGGGACCGCGTGCCTTCGCGGAGGGCTTCATCGCGCACGGCGATGCGACGCGCCGGCCCGAGAATTATTGCTCGGCGCAGCTCCATGTCTGGCGCCGTCTCGCGGAGCACCGCGGCTGGAGCGTGGCCGAGAGCCTCTGCGCCTATGCCGAGCCCGGTGGCACGGTCGTGCGCGCGGTCTACGAGTCCTTTCGCGAAGAGATCCTGGCGGATCTCCGGCGCGCGATGCCGGTCGACCTCGTGCTGCTGGCGCTCCACGGCGCGATGGTGGCGGATGGGTATGACGACTGCGAGGGCGATCTTCTCGGATACATCCGCGAGGTCGTGGGCCCCGGCGTGCCCGTCGGCGCCGAGCTCGATCTCCACTGCCACATCACCGATGCCATGCTGCGAGAGGCCACCGCGCTGGTCGCCTACAAGGAATATCCGCACATCGATATCCCCGAGCGCGCCGCCGATCTCTTTCACGTGATCGCCGATGCCGCCGAGCGCAAGACGCGGCCGGTCTCCGCGAGCTTCGATTGCCGGATGATCTCGACCTATCGAACCACGGAGCAGCCGCTCCGCGGGTTCGTCGATCGCATGAAGGCGCTCGAGGGCCGGGACGGGATCATCTCGGTTTCCCTCGGTCACGGCTTCCCTTGGGGCGACGTCCCCGATGTCGGCGCCAAGCTGGTGGTGATCGCCGACCGCGACCGGGGCAAGGCGGAGCGCCTCGCCCGCTCGCTCGGCGAGGAGTTCTACGCGATGCGCGAGGCCGCGGCGCCGCAGTTCCTCGACATGGATGCCGCGATCGACCGCGCGCTCGCGGTCGAGGGCGGGCCGGTCGTCATCGCGGACGTCTCCGATAACGCCGGCGGCGGCGCGCCTGGCGATGCGACCTTCTTTCTGCGCCGGCTCCTTGATCGCGGCGTCAAGAACGCCGCCAGCGGTTTCTACTGGGACCCGATGGCGGTGCGCGCAGCTTTCGAGGCCGGAGTCGGCGCCCGGCTCGACCTCCGGATTGGCGGCAAGACCGGCACCGCCTCGGGCGCGCCCGTCGATCTCCGGGTCACCGTGAAGGGTCTCGCCGACGAGGCGACGCAGCGCTTCGGCGAGGCGCCGGTGCCCATGGGACCCACGGCCTGGGTCGCGGCCGAGGGCATCGACCTGATCCTGAACACCGTGCGCACGCAGGTCTTCCATCCCGAGGGCATGACCAAGCTCGGCCTCGACCTCGCGTCACGCAAGCTGGTCGTCGTGAAATCGACGCAGCATTTCCATGCAGGCTTCGCGCCGATCGCGAGAGCCGTGCTCTACGCCGCGCCGCCCGGCGCCCTCACGCGCGACTTCGCCGCGATCCCCTACACGAAGATGACCCGCCCCTACTGGCCGCGCGCGAAGGACCCGCTGGGTGGGTAAGGGAAATCGGAAGCTTCAGCGCAGCCCGATCACTTGGTGAACCATACCGGGGCGCGTCAGGCCCTTGAGCGGAATCTCGCCGATAGACTCGAGCGATGCCGCCCCGTCGACCTCGCTGGCGACGCGCTGGCTGATCAGGATCTGGCCGTCGCGCGCGGCGTCGCAGAGCCGCGCGGCGAGGTTGGTGACGGTGCCCATGGCGGTGTAGTCGATGTGGTCCTTGAAGCCAATCCGGCCGAGCGTCGCGTAACCCTGGGCGATGCCGATGCCGAAGCCGATCTCGTGGCTGCGCTTGCGCCATTCCGCGGCGAGTGCCGCGACCGCGGTCCGCATCTCGACGGCGAGCCGCACGGCGCGGGGCGCCGGGTCGGGGCAGGGCAGCGGATCGTTGAAGAACACCATGAGCCCGTCGCCCGTGAAGCGCATCAGGGTGCCTTCGTGGCGATGGATCAGCGGGCCCAGGGTCTCGTGGTACTCCCGCAGCACGGCCATCACCTCCTCGGGCTCGGCGGTCTCGGAGAAGGCGGTGAAGCCGCGGAGATCGCAGAACAGCACCACGATCTCGCGGCGGTGGCTCTCGAAGATGCGCTCGTCGCCGGAGGTGACGATCATGTCCACGAGCTGCGGCGCCAGGAACCGGCGCAGGCGGCCGATGCGCTCGATCTCCGCGACCTGCGCCGTCACCCGATCCTCGAGGCCGGCGTTGAGGGTCTTCAGCTCGGCGCGCTGCGCCTCCACCGTATCGTGCAGCGCCTTGATGCGCAGCATCGAGCGCACACGCGCCACCAGCGAGGCGTGATCGAAGGGCTTGGTGAGGTAGTCGTCGCCGCCGGCATCGAGCCCCGCCACCACGTCCTTCGCATCCGCCTTGGCCGTGACCAGGATGATCGGTATGAACGGGAGCGACGTGTCGCCCTTGAGGCGGCGCGTCACCTCGATGCCGTCGAGCTTCGGCATCATGATGTCGAGCAGCAACAGGTCGGGTTTAGCCTCGCGCACCTTCGCGAGCGCGTCCTCGCCGTCGACGGCGGTCACGACCTCGTAATTCTGACTCTCGAGCCGCATCTTCGCGATGTCGAGATTGGCCTCGTTGTCGTCGACCACCAGGATGCGCGGGGGCTCATGCATGGCGATAGCCCCATGGTGATCCCTCTCCGCCCCTTAGGGGCGGAGAGGATAGGTGAGGTGGGGTCGGGCCGAGGCAATGATGCTTGACCACGGCGCACCCACATCGCGGCGGAGGATACCGGTCGATGTCGAGAAATCCGGACTGCCCCACCTCACCTCGCCTCTCCGCCCCTGAGGGGCGGAGAGGGATGACAATGAGCCTTCGCGTCTCGATCACGGGGCCCATCTCTATCCCAAAAACTCGCGCACTTTCGCGAGGAGCTGGCGCGGGCTGAAGGGCTTGGCTACGTAGCCGTCGCAGCCTGCCGCCTTCGTCTTCGCCTCGTCGCCCGAGAGCGCGTAGGAGGTGACGGCGATCACGGGGATATGGGCGAGCGCCGGGTCGGCCTTGATGCGCCGGGTCGCCTCGTAGCCGTCGAGCACGGGCAGCTGCATGTCCATCAGGATGAGGTCTGGCTTGTGCTCGGCCGCCATCGCGACCCCCTGCCCGCCATCGACCGCTTCGATCATCTCGTAGCCGGCGCTGGTCAGGAGATCGCGGATGATCTGCCGGTTGTCCTCGGTATCCTCGACCACCAGGATGCGCTTCATCATGCGACCTCCTTCGCGGGCTCGACCTGCACGGGGATGGTGACCAGGAAGGTCGAGCCCTTGCTCAATTCGGAATCGACCGTGAGCGTGCCGCCGTGCATCTCGACGATGCGCCGCGAGATGGCGAGGCCGAGGCCGGTGCCGCCCTTCTGGCGCGTGTTGGAATTGTCGACCTGCTGGAACTCCTCGAAGATGCGCGCCTGGTCGGCCTTGGCGATGCCGGGCCCGGTGTCCTTGACGGCGAGCTCGAAGCGGTTGTTCGCGAGTGCCACCTCGATCCCGACCGATCCCTTCTCGGTGAACTTGATCGCGTTGCCGACCAGGTTGAGCAGCACCTGGGTCAGCCGCCGCTCGTCGCCGCGCCCCATGGGCAGGACGCGCGGCACCGAGGTCACGAGCGAGAGCCCCTTGTTCTTCGCGAGCGACTCCGTGGCGCTCACCACGGAGTGCACCACCGCCGGCATCGCGTAGTCCTCGATCGCGAGCGTGAGCTGCCCGGCCTCGATCTTCGAGAGGTCCAGCACGTCGTTGATCAGGCCCAGTAGGTGCTTGCCGTTGCTCTGGATGCGATCCAGCACGCCGCGCGCCTTCTCGCCGAGCTCGCCATAGATGCCGTCGGCGAGCAGCTCCGCATATCCCAGCACGGCATTGAGCGGCGTCCGGAGCTCGTGGCTCATGTTGGCAAGGAATTGCGACTTGTGCTGGCTCGCGAGCGCCAACGCCCGGCCCTGCTCCTCGACCTCGCGGAAGAGCCGCGCGTTCTGGATCGCCAGCACCGATTGCGTGGCGAAGGTCTGCATGAGCTTGACCGTGCTCTCCGGGAATTCGCCCGCCGTCTTCTTCTGGATCGAGAGCACGCCGAACACGCGGTCGGCGGCGATCAGCGGCACCATGAGCACCGAGCGGAAACCGGCCGTCACCATGAGATCGCGCAGCGGCAGATGCGGCGCCGCCTCGAGGTCGGGAAGCTGCACCGGCGCGCGCTCGTTGATGGCGCGCTTGAGCGCCGTCGTCTCCTCCTCGCGGATGCCCGTGTCGCGGATCTTGCCCACGAGCTCCTCGTCGAGACCGTGGACAGTGCCGAGGCGGAACTGCCGATCGCTCCTGCGATAGCGATAGATGGCGCCGGCCTCGGCGCCCGAGAGCGCTACGGCGCGCGTGACGAGGGTATCGAGCACGGTCCAGAGGTCGAGGGTCGAGCTCACGGCCTGCCCCACCTCGCGGAGCGTGGTCAGCTCCTCGACCGAGCGCGCGAGCTCGGCCGAGCGGTCGCGCAGCTCCTCGAAGAGCCGCGCGTTCTCGATCGCGATCACCGCCTGGTCGGCGAAGGTGGTGAGTAGCTCGATCTCCTTCTCCGAGAAGGGTGCCACGTGCGTTCGCACAAGCGTGAAAACGCCGATCAACGTGTCACCTCGCAGCAGAGGAACCGCGACATTCGTTCGGAGGTTACCGAGGCGGCGTCCCTCCTCGGAAAACACGTATTCAGGATCCGCAAGCACATCGGCGACATGAACGGTACGGCCCTCGACAACCGCTCGACCCGTTGTCGTGCCACGCCCCGCCTCGAACGGGTGCTGCTCAAGCCACCCCCGTAATTCGGGCGAGGCGCCGATCGAGGCGACCACGTGATATCGCTCACCTCGGCGTCGGAACATGTGCGCGTGGTCGGCATGACAGAGGCGCGCTGCCGTCTCGACCAGCGTGTCGAGCACCGTCTTGAGATCGACCGCCGAGCGGCTGATGATCTTCAAGACGTCGCTGGTCGCGGTCAGCTCGTCGACCGAGCGCGCGAGCTCGGCCGAGCGGTCGCGCAACTCCTCGAAGAGGCGCGCGTTCTCGATCGCGATCACCGCCTGGTCCGCGAAGGTGGTGACCAGCTCGATCTCCTTATCTGTAAAGGCTGCGACCCGCGTCCGCCACAGCGTGAAGACGCCGACCAGCACCTCGCCGCGCAGCAGCGGGACGGCGATGTGAGTGCGGCCTCCGCTGAGCCGCTTGCCCTCCTCGGTGAAGATGTATTCAGGGTCCGCGAGCGAGTCGACGATGTGGACGGTGCGGCCCTCGGCGACCGCCCGCCCGGTCACCGTGCCGCGGCCGGCCGCGAACGGGTTGTCCTGGAGGTATTGGTCGAACTCGCGCGACAAGCCGTGCGAGGCGACCCTCAGATAACGGTCGCCTTGGCGCCGGAACATCACGGCCTGGTCGGCGTGGCAGAGGCGTGCCGCGGTCTCGACCAGCGTGTCCAGCACCGTCTCGAGCTCGACGGTCGAGCGGCTGATGACCTTCAGCACGTCGCTGGTCGCGGTGAGCTCATCGACCGAGCGCGCGAGCTCGGCCGAGCGGTCGCGCAATTCGCCGAGCAGGCGCGCGTTCTCGATCGCGATCACCGCCTGATCGGCGAAGGTGGCGACGAGCGCGATCTGCCTATCTGTGAATGCTTCCACGCGGGTTCGCACGAGGGTAAGCGCTCCGATCGGCTCACCGTCGCGCAGCAATGGAACTCCGAGCATCGTCCGCGCACCGCTGCGCTCTATTGCGTCCGTCCACGCATATTCGGGGTCTCTACGGACGTCCACGATCTGGACCGGGCGACGCTCGAATACGGTGCGGCCGGTGAGCGTGCCTCGATCCGGCGCAAACTGGGAGGCCTTGAGGAAATCGCTAAACTCCTGGGAAAAGCCGTAGGCCGCTGCCGGCCGATAGACACCGCCGTCGCGCCGGTCAATGACGCCCGCCTCCGCCACACACAACCGGGCTGCCGTCTCGACGATCGAATCGAGAACAGGCGCCAAATCCCCGGCCGAGCTGCTGATGACGCGCAAGACGTCGGCGGTGGCGGTCAGCTCCTCGACCGAGCGCGCGAGCTCGGCCGAGCGGTCGCGCAATTCACCGAGCAGGCGCGCGTTCTCGATCGCGATCACCGCCTGGTCGGCGAAGATCTGCACCAGCGCGATCTGCTTCTCGGTGAAGGGCTTCATCTCCAGCCGGTAGATCGTGATGACGCCGACGAGCTCGTCGCCCTTGAGCATGGGGACCGCGAGCAACGTCCGGATCGGGTCGCTGTCGAGGAGCGCGTAAGAATATTCGGGGTCCGACTGGACATCGTCGACGTGCACGGTCCGGCGCTCGAGGGCAGCGCGCGCCGAGATGGTCTGCCGTCCTGGAGCGATCGGGTGCCGCTCGACGAACTCCATGAGCTCGGCGGAGGCGTTGTGCCACGCCGCCGGGCGAAGGACCTTGCCATCGAAGCGGAAGATGATCGCCCTTTCCGCGGCGCATAGCTTGACGGCGTTCTCCGCGAGCGTCTCGAAGACCGGCGCGAGGTCGAAAGTAGAGCGGCTGATGACCTTTAGCACTTCGCCCGTCACCGTCTGCTGCTCCAACGATTCCGCAAGATCGGTGTTGCGCGTGCGCAGCTCGCCCAGGAGCCGCGCGTTCTCGATCGCGATCACGGCCTGGTCGGCGAAGGTGGTCACGAGCGCGATCTGATTGTCGGCGAACCGGCGCGGTTCCTGGCGGTAGATGACGAAGGCGCCGATCAATTCGCCCTTCTTCAGCAGCGGGACGACGAGCTGCGCGCGGGCGCCGCCTTGCTCGACCGCCGCGACGCGCCAGGGATCTCGCTCGAGGTAGGCGATTTCGTTGCGCACGTCCTCGATATGGACAGGAGTCCCAGTCTGCGCCATGCGGACCAGCGCCGTATGCGGCCCCGGCCGATGCGGGCCCTGGCGCAGCGCTTCATCCAACGTCGCCGGCAGGTTCCTGCCCGCACCATAGGTGTATGCCCCGTTCTCATAGAGCGCGAGGAAGCCGAATTTGGCCTCGCAAAGCTCGGTCGCCTTCTCGAGCATGGCGTCGAACACTGGGGTGAGATCACCAGGCGACGCATTGATGACCTGCAGCACCTCGGCGGTCGCGGTCTGCCGCTCCAGCGCTTCGCGCGTCTCGGTGATGAGACGTGCGTTCTCCATGGCGATGACGGCCTGTGCGGCGAAGTTCTCCAATAGTGCAATCTGCTTTTCGCTGAACGGCCGGACTTCCTGGCGATACGCGGTTATATAGCCGAGGAGTGCGTTGTCCTTTCGGAGCGGTACGTACACCATCGTGCGAGCGCCCTCCAGCTCAGCGGCAGCACGAGGGATCGGGAATTCCGAACTCTGGGCGTCCGAGAGTTGAACGACGCGCTCGCCTTTCAGCAATCGGTCAGGAGCCGAGCCGCTGGGATTGTGTTGTGCCTCCTGTAAAATTGCAGCGTATCGTTTGGACAAGCCTCGCGTTGCAACGGTGCGAAAACGCCCGCCATCGAAGGCCACAAACGAGCCTTTGCTTGCGCCGCAGAGGCTGTGAGCCTTCTCCAAGATCGAGTCGAATACCGGCGCAAGGTCGCCGGGCGACGAATTGATGACGCCGAGCACCTCGGCGGTCGCGGTCTGCTGCTCCAAGGCCTCGCGCGTCTCGCTGATGAGGCGCGCGTTCTCCATCGCGATCACCGCTTGCGCGGCGAAATTCTGCACGAGCGCAATCTGCTTGTCTGAGAAAGGCCGTACCTCCTGGCGGTAGATGGTGATGATGCCGCGAACCACGTCGCCCTTCAGCAGTGGAACCAGCAGGAGGCTGCGCGCGCCCGCGAGGTCGACGAGCGCGCGCCGGTTTCGGTCGCCTGAGCGATAGGGATCGCTGTCCATCGCATCGGTCTCGTGAATGACCCGTTCTCCCGCGAGGATCCGCGCCGGTCCGGTTTCCGGGGCATAATCCTGCGGGGTCTTCCCCATGAACGCGGCGTAAGGCGCTGGCACGGACCGCATCGCCGCGTGATGGAAGCGCTCGCCGTCATAGGTCAGGAGGATGCCGAAAGCCGCCTCGCAGAGGCGCGTCGCCTTCTCCAGCATCGCCTCGAATACCGGCGCGAGGTCGCCGGGCGACGCATTGATGACCTGCAACACCTCGGCGGTCGCGGTCTGCTGTTCCAGCGCCTCGCGCGTCTCGCTGATGAGGCGCGCGTTCTCCATCGCGATCACCGCTTGCGCGGCGAAGCTCTCCAGGAGCGCGATCTCTTTCTCGCTGAACGGTCTGACTTCCAGCCTGGCAGCGACGATCCGGCCGAGCAGCGTGGCGTCCTTGCGCAGACCGACGGACAGGATGGTCCGGATGCCGTCGAGCTCGGTGGCGGCCCGTGCCATCGGATCGTCGATCTCCGCAACGTCGGGAATGTGGGCGAAACGCGCGCCCTCCAACAACTGGCGCGCCGGGTGGTTCGGTCCAAGGCTAAACCCTTCGCGTTGTCGATCCGCCAGCGCCTGCGAATACCCGTGCACCGCGACCGCACGGAACTTCTCGCCGTCATAAAGCTGCAGGCTGCCGTTCGCGACGCCGCAGAGGCCGTGCGCCTTTTCCAGAATGGTTTGAAATACCGGGACGAGGTCGCCGGGCGAGGCGTTGATGACCCGCAGCACCTCGGCGGTCGCGGTCTGCCGCTCCAACGCTTCGCGTGTCTCGGTGATGAGCCGCGCGTTCTCGATCGCGATCACCGCCTGGTCGGCGAAGCTGGTCACGAGCTCGATCTGCTTCTCCGAGAACGGCCGGACCTCGTCGCGGTAGACGCTGAAGGAGCCAATGAGCTCGCCCCCCTTGAGCATCGGCACGGCGAGCATGGTCCGGACACCGCCGAGCTCCACGGCGGCGACGCGCGCGGGAAGCCGATCGAGATAGGCCTGCTCCGCGGCGAGATCGGCGACGTGAACCACGTGCTTCTCGGCCGCCATGCGCTCGAGCACCGGGCCGCCGCGGCCCGGCCGAGGTTCCCGAAGCCAGTCAGCGAACGCCGGCGGCACTTTCATCATGGCGACGACCTCGGTGCCTGTTTCGCTGAATCGCGACAAGGAACCGAATTTGGCCTCGCAGAGGCGGAGCGCGTTCTCGAGCATGGTGTCGAACACCGGCGCCAGCTCGCCGGGCGAGCCGCTGATCGCGCGGAGCACCTCGCTGGTCGCCGTCTGCCGATCCAGCGACTCGCGCGTCTCGTTGATGAGCCGCGCGTTCTCGATCGCGATCACGGCCTGATCGGCGAAGGTGGCGACCAGCGCGATCTCCTTGTCCGTGAAGGCCTCGACCCGCTGCCGAAACAGGCTCAATCCGCCGATCAGTTTCTGCTCCCGGATGAGCGGCACCGCGATGAGGCTCCGCGCGCCGCCCATCTCCACGGCGGCCACGGCGAAGGGTTCTCGGGCAAGGTAGGCGGCGCCCTTCGAGAGATCGGGCAAGTGCACCGGCTTGAGCTCGGAAGCCATGCGCGTGAGCGCCGTTGGAGCACCCAGCGGGCTTCGGTCCGTCTCGAGGAAGCGGGCGTAATCCGGCGGGGCGCCGTGCACCGCGGCGGTGGCGAAGGCCTCCCCGTCGAAGAGCGTCAGCCGGCCGATCTCGGCCCGGCAGAGGCGCGTCGCGTTCTCGAGCATCGCGTCGAACACCGGCTTCAATTCGCCGGGCGAGCTGCTGATGACCTTGAGCACGTCGGCGGTGGCGGTCTGCTGCTCCAGCGACTCGCGAGTCTCGTTGATGAGCCGCGCGTTCTCGATCGCGATCACCGCCTGGTCGGCGAATGTGGAGACGAGCGCGATCTCCTTGTCCGTGAAAGCCTCGACCCGCTGCCGGAACAGACTCAATGCGCCGATCAGTTTCTGCTCCCGGATGAGCGGCACGTCGACGAGGCTCCGCGCGCCGCCCAGCTCGACGGACGCTAGGGCGAGCGGTTCGCGCGCGAGATAGCCGGGAGCCCTCGTGAGATCGGGCAAGTGCACCGGCTTGAGCTCGGCGGCCATGCGCGTCAGCGCCACGCGGGATCCTAGCGGGGTCCTGTCTCGCTCGAGGAAGCGGGCGTAGTCCGGCGGGGCGCCGTGCACCGCGGCGGTGGTGAAGGCCTCCCCGTCGAAGAGCGTCAGCCGGCCGATCTCGGCCCGGCAGATCCGCGTGGCGTTCTCGAGCATCGCCTTGAATACGGGCTTCAATTCGCCGAGCGAGCTGCTGATGACCTTGAGTACGTCCGCGGTGGCGGTCTGCTGCTCCAGCGACTCCGCGAGCTCGTGGGTGCGCGCCTCGACCTTGGCCTCGAGGGTCGCGTAGGAGTCTTGGAGCTGCGCGCCCATGCGATTGAAGCGGTCGGCGAGCGCCTCGATCTCGTCGCCGGTCTTGAGCTCGATCCGATGATCGAGCGCGCCGGCACCGAGCCGCTCCGCGCCCTGCTGCAGCTCGCGGATCGGTACCACCATCCGCCGCGCGAGCAGGCCGCCCGCCACCGCCGCCAGCAGCAGACCCAGCCCCAGCAGGATGCCGCTCCGCGTCAGCAGCTCGTAGAGCGGCTCCAGCGCCTCGCTCGCCGGCAGCTCGACGAAGACCAGCCAATGGAGCGCGGGGATCACCGCGTGCGCCGTCAGCACGGAGACCCCGACGTAGTTGGGCGAGATCGTGACGCTGTCGGCGGGATCGCGCGCGGCGCTGGGATCGGCGAGTGCCGACTTGACCTGCGGCAGCGTCGAGAGATCGGTGTTGCGCAAGACGAAACTGATGTCGGGATGCGCGATCAGGTGGCCCTGGGGCCCGACCACATAGGCGTAGCCCGCCCGACCTACCTTGATGTCGGTGATCACGTCCCAGATCAGCTTCAGATTGACGTCGGCGACCGTGACGCCGGGCTTGCGGCCGGCGTGGGCGATCGCGATCGTCATGTAGGGCTCGGATTCCTTGCGGAAATAGACCGGGCTGAACCAGACCTTGTGCGCGACAGCCTCGGTGAATTTCGGGTCCTGCGAATCGTCCGTGCCGCTGCCGACCACGTCCATGGCGAGGCGCGAGACCTTGAGCTGCTCCTTCCCGTCGCTATCGAGCTGGGTGAGCTCGGTGATCGCCGGCACCTGCCGCAGCAGCCGGACATAGTCGAAGCGGCGCTGGTCGACCGTGCCGGCGGACCATTGCGCGTGGGTAGTCCAGCCGATCTGGCGCTGGATCTCCTCGACGAACTCCGCGATGCGCTGGGCCGCCGACCCCGCCTTCTCCTGTTGGATGCGCACCAGCGTCTGCTTGGTCTCGTTGTAAGAGAACCAAACGTCGAGCGCGGCATTGCCGATCAGCACCACGGCCACGAGGCCCACGAGCGAGACCACGTACTTGACGAAGAGCCGCCCGCGCCGCGGCGCTGCTGTTGGTGCAATCGCGTCGCCGGCGGGGGCCGTCGCAGGGGCAGTATCGCTTGGCACCGCGCTCACTCGATCACCTCGTCGGCGCGGACGAGGATCGTTTGCGGGATCGTGAGGCCGAGCGCGTTCGCGGTCTTGAGGTTGATGACCAGCTCGAACCGAGTCGGTTGCTCGACCGGCAGATCGGCGGGATTTGCGCCCCTGAGGATCTTGTCGATCAGGCTTGCGGCGCGGAGATAGAGATCGGGGTAACTCGGCGCATAGGCCATCAATCCGCCCAGCTCGACGAAGTCCCGGGATGGATGGATGGCGGGCAATCGATCGCGCGCCGCGAAATCCACGATGGTCCGCTGATGCGCTTGCGTGAGGCCGTCGGCCCCGACGAGGAGCGCGTCGACACGCGCTCGAGCCGCTTCCTCGAAAGCGCGCGGCAGATCATCCTCGCTCCGGATGTCGAGAAGGATGGCCTGCAGAGCGAGCGAGCGCGCCGCATCCTGGGCCTCCTGCCACTCGGGCGGGCTCATGGGATTTCCCATATCATGAAGCAACGCCAAGCGAGAGAGAGCGGGGATCAGCTCCTTCAGAAGCTCGACCCGCTTGCCGATCAACTCGGCGCTGAAAGTCGTCATCCCCGTCACGTTGCCGCTGGGGTGCGGAAGGCTAGGGACGACCAGCAGAGGCGCACCCATTGCCGCCATCACCACTGGAGTTGAACCGCTGGCGCCTTTGGCCGCCTGGGCGGCGGGCGTCCCCCGGGTCACGATCAAATCGACCTTCAGGCGGACGAGGTCGGCCGCAAGCTCCGGGAACCGCTCGTCGCGGCCGTCCGACGAGCGGTACTCGAGGATCAGGTTTTGGCCCTCCGCATAGCCGAGATTCCGCAACCCGAGCCGCAGCGCCTCGAGGTTAGCCGTGTTCTGTGCAGCGGCGGTCGGCTCCAGAATGCCGATACGATAGACCTTCCCCCGTTGCTGTGCGGACGCGCCGGCGGGCAATACTGTCGCCATACCGCCAATAAGAACCAAGAACTCCCGCCGCCTCATTCGATCACCTCGTCGGCGCGGGCGAGGATCGAAGGCGGGATCGTGATCCCGAGCGCCTTCGCCGTGCGCGCGTTAAGGGCGAAATCGAAGCGGGTCGCAGTCTCGATCGGCAAATCTCCGGGTGCCGCGCCCCGAAAGATCCGCGCGATCTGCTCGCCATTTCGACGGCGCAGCTCCGTCCGGCTCGGGCCATAGCCAAGCAAGCAGCCGGACTGCGCCATATCCGCCCACTCGCAGACCGTCGGCAACCCGCCCTCGAGCGCCAGCGCCGCGAGTTGGGTGGCATCGCGATAGAAGATGGGATTGGCTTCAATCACCAGCGCCTCGGCTCCCGCGGCACGCATCGCGGCGAACGCGGCCGGGTAATCCTCCGGGCCGGCGGCGTCGAAGGGGAGAAAGGCGAGCCCGATGCGCACCGCGACGTCGCGCATCATTCGCTCGTTGCTCGCTCGGTTCGGCAACGACTTCAGGAGAAGGGCCGCCACGCGATGCGCCCCCGGGTGCCGCCTCGTGGAGCAGATCGAGCCGCTTGCCATCGAGTTCACCGGCCGAGATCCCCATACCAGTAACGTTGCCGCCGGAGTGAGCGCGGCTCTCGGCATAGCCCGCCGCGACCGGATCGTCCATGAACACGACGACAGGAACCGTTGCGGTCGCCTCGCGGGCGGCGCTCGCCGCCTCGGGGCCGATGGCGAAGATCGCGTCGGCCTTGCCTTGCACCATCCGTCGCGCCAGGTCCGGCAAGGTTCCAACGCCGACACCTTCGTCGACGACCAGGTTGCTTCCCTCACTGAAACCGAGCCTTGCCAGCTCGGCCAGCGTGGTCGCTCGCGTGAACTGCATCGACGCGGCGGACGGTGCCAGCACGCCAAACCGATAGATCTTGCTGCCCGCGGTCTGAGCGCTTGCTGAAGCCGCCGCCAGCAGCAGGAGGATGATGAGCGCCAGCCGCCTCACTCGATCACCTCATCGGCGCGCGCGAGGAGCGAGGGCGGCACGTCGAAGCCAATCGATTTGGCGGTCTTCAGATTGAGCGCAAATTTGAAGAGGGTCGGTTCTTCAAACGGCAATTCCGCGGGCTTGGCGCCCTTGAGGATGCGGTCGACGAGCGCCGCCACCCGCTCGAAGCTCTCATCCTGATCGGGGCCGTATGACATCAAGCCACCGTCGCGGACGTAGGCGTCGTTCTCGTAGATCGCCGGCAATCGATGCGCTGCCGCAAATTCGAAGACTCGCTTGCGGTTCAGGACCATGAGCGGGTCAGAGACCATGAGGATGGCGTCCGGCATCTCGTTATTCATGGCCGAGAACGCCTGGGTGAAATCGTCGGGCTCACGCACGCCCAGCGCCTGGACGCTGATCCCCAGCACCTTTGCGCCCGCTTCCGACGCCCGAAATCGCAACGTCATCCCAACATCGGATGCGTTCCAAAGCATCGCGACCCGGCGGAGACCGGGCGCGAACTCCTTCAGAAGCTCCAGCCGCTTGGGCGTTACCTCCGCCGCCACGTCCGAGATGCCGGTAAGGTGGCCGCCTGGCCGCGCCAGGCCGTCGACCAATCCACTGGCGACGGGATCGCCGGCGGAGTACGCGACCACCGGCAGGGTCGTCCCCTGCTTGGCGGCCAGCGCACAGGGGTAGCCGAAGGTAACGATGACATCGACCTTGCTCGCGGTCAGCTCGCCCACGAGGGATGGCAGGCGGTCCCCGTGCATTTCCGCACCACGGCTCTCGAATGCAAGATTTTTGCCGGGCACGTAACCACGCTGAGCGAGACCGCGGATGAGCGCCGTGCCGAACGGGCTATTGTCGGTGACGGAGGCCGCACTGTTGAGCAGCCCGATCCGATAAGTCCCCTTCGAGGCCTGGGCCAACGCCCCAGCCGGCCACGCCGCCGCCGAGACGGCAGCCCATTTGACGAAATCGCGCCGTTTCATGGCCTTCCCCCATGTCTGGAGCCATGCGGACTCGATCTAAGGATAGCACTCCATCAGAGGGAAGCAGAACGCCCGATAAACAAGCCGACCGTCAGGCCCGGGAGCTGGGCTAGACTAGGCGCGCGAAGTCCACTCCACCTCCCACACGGGAGGTGAAGCAGACCAGGCTTAACGGGTTTAAGAGGACTTGCGGCTAGGCGATCTTCCAGCGGTAGCCGAAGCTCGCGTAGTTCTCGATCGAGGCGAAGCCGTCGTCGAGGCCGCGGAATTTCTTGCGGATCCGCTTGATGAAGGTGCGGACGTTCGTGCGGAACCCGTCGGAGCCGTAGCCCGCGACGAAGTCCTTGCCATGCACGAGGTCATAGAGCTCGCGGTAGGAGACGTCCTCGCCGGGCTTCATGGCGAGCCGCGAGACCATGCGGAACTCCGTCAGCGTGAGCTCCACTACCTGCCCGCGCCAGGAAGCGCGGTGCGTGTCGAAGCGCAGCTCGAGATCGCCCAGGCGGATCTGCTGGGCCTGCGCGTGCGCGGGCTCCGCCGAGGTCTTCTGGGATTCGACGATCAGCCCGATGCGCTTCATGAGGACGCCGACGCGCCGGGATTTGTCGATGAAGTCCACCGCGCCGCCCGCGAGCGCCGCCTCCTCGTGCGTGTCGTCGCAGAGCGCCGTCAGGAAGATCACGGGCGTCGCGACGCCGCGCTCGCGGAGCTGGCGCAGCACCTCGAGGCCGTTCATCTCCGGCATGCGCCAGTCGAGCAGGATGGCGTCGGCGGCATTGCCGGCGTCGACATGGTCGAGCGCCGCGCGGCCACCGCCGAAGCTCGCAACGTCGAGTCCGCCATCGGTCAGATTCATCTGCAAAGCATCGCGATAGAGATCGTCGTCGTCGACCAGCAGCACACTCGTGCGCCGTGGCTCTGTCGAGAAGCCGGTGACGGGAAGCTCGGTTGTCTCGACGGTCGTGAACTCGCTCTGCTGAATCATGGACAGCTCCTCGCATTGCTGATGCAGGATCGTAGGCACTGTCGTCAGCGATTGTGACCGCCGTATGATGCAACTGTGGTTGTTGCGGACATGTGATGTGCGGAGACGCACATCGCCGCAGTCCGATCGAGCCGCGATTAACCCCGCGGGATCAGAGTCCGCGGTTGCGTGTGTCATTCATGAGGCGGTCCTGCGCGCACGTGCGCGCAACGCCGGATAGCACGCGAGCAGCCCCGCGCACTCCGCCATCGCCTCGACGTCGTTGAAGACCGGCACGCCCGCGCGCTCGAGTGCAGCGAACCACTCCGTTTTTTCCGGCAGCGTTCCCATCATCGAATGCAGGAACGGGATCGGCACACGGCGCGCAAGCTCGGCGAGCCGAGCGACGATGGGTCCGGCCTCCACCATGAACGGCACCACGTGGATGCCGAGGATGGCGTCGAACGCTTGAGCGCCTTCCTTGATCGCGCTTTCGAGCGTGAGGCCGAACCGGTCCTCGCGCGCATCCGCCAGCAGGTCGAGTGGATTGGCGACCGATGCCTCCGGGGACAGCGCCGCGCGGAGCGCCCGCGCCATCGCGGCGGGCAGTGGTGCCAGGTCGAGGCCTTCGGCCGCCGCGCGGTCGGTGCAGAGCACGCCGGGTCCGCCGGAGTTCGAGAGGATGAGCGCGCGCCTGCCGATGCCCTGGGGGAAGGCGCCGAACCCTTTCGCCGCCAGCAGCAACCGCCTGAGGCTCTTTACGCGAAGCACGCCGCACTCGGCGGTGAATGCTTCCATCTCGCGGTCGTCCTGGGCGGGTGCACCGGTGTGTGCCGCGGCGGCGCGCGCACCCGGACCGGTGCGGCCGCCGATCAGCGCCACCACCGGCTTCTCGGCC
>DATEGF010000190.1:0-4593 GCA_035280245.1 Allostellaceae bacterium | reverse complement strand
CCGTTCGACGCGGTGCTGTTCTCCTACACGCTCTCGATGATCACCGATTGGCGCCGCGCGGTCGATCGCGCGACCGAGGTGTTGAAACCCACGGGCCTCCTCGCGGTGGTGGATTTCTCCGAGCAGCGGAGACTACCCAGTTGGTTCCGAAAATTGCTGCAGCGCTGGCTCGATCTTTTCGAGGTGATGCCGCGCGCGGAGCTGCCCGACCATCTCCGCGCGCTCGCTGCGCGCGAGTGTGGCGGCCTCACGGTCGAGCCGCTCTATCGCGACTACGCCTGCCTGATGCGTTATCGCCGACCGGCCGCTCTCTGACCTTTTCGGCGACCGCGCGGACGCGCCGACCGCTTGCGCGGCCGCCAGCTTCCGTATTTCGGATGCTTGGATCCGATGGGAAGCGCGACCGCGGTCCCCGTCTCGGCGGAGTGCATCAGTGCGGTGATGAGCTCGAGCGATTGGCGTGCATCGGCGAGCGTCACTGGCAATGGACCGCCGTCGACGATCCCGGTGTGATAGCTCGCGAGCAGGCCTTCGAAGCGCGAGGGGACGAAACGCCAGTCCGTGAGTGCCTCAGTGATACGTGCCTCGGCCTCTGGCGAGCCCGGCGTGATCGTCCAAGGATCGTCGCCGGGATTGTATGGCCCGAGCGCGTTCTCGAAGGTCACGTGCTCGAAGCAGAACCGGAGCCGGCTGATCTCCACCTGCGAACCGAGCGTCGCCGCCAGGGAGACCAGCGCGCCGCTCTTCATCTCGAGGCTCGCGACCGAGCAGTCCTCGACTTCGATCGGATTGACCCGTGTCGCCGTGCGCGCGAAGACCGAGCGGATCGGTCCCATGAGATAGGTCATGATGTCGTGGGAGTGGATCGCCTGCGTCAGCAGCACGCCGCCGAGCTCCGTCTCCCACTTCCCGCGCCAGGGCACCGCGTAATAAGCAGCGGTGCGCTTCCACGCAGTCTCGATGGTCGCCAGATAGGGCTTGCCGGCGAGGCCAAGGTCGACGATCCGCTTCGCCTTCTGCAGCCCGTTGCCGAAGCGGTACTGGAATACCGGCATGATCCGATGCTTCGCCTTGCGCTGGGCGGCGATCAGCTTGTCGACGTCGGCAAGCGAGCCCGCGAGCGGCTTCTCGCAAATCGCGTGCTTCTTCGCTGCGATCGCCGCCAGCGTCTGCGGTACGTGGAGGCCCGGCGGCGTGCAGATATCGACCACGTCGATATCCGCCATCGCCAGCACCTCGTCGAAGTCGGTGGCTCGGCGCGGCACGCCGAACTCGTTGCCGACAGCCGCGAGGCGCTTCGGATCGAGATCGCAGATCGCCAGCACCCGGAACTTGTCGGGGTGCTTGGCGTAGCCTTCGGCAATGTGCGTCTTGCCGATGCCGAGACCGATGACGGCAACGTTGAGCACGCGGGTCATGCGCGCTCGGCCATGGCTTGGGCGGTGAGCGCAAGCTCGGTCGCACCGAAGCAGCGGGCTTGCGGCATCGCGGTCTCGGTGCGGTTCAACACGTCGGCGACGAGCTGGCGCCCATAGGGCAGCTCGACGTTGGAGCAATCGATGCGGTGAACGCCTTTCGTGTCCACGAGGAAGAGGTGATCGATGCCGGGCTTGCCGTCGATGTCGACGTATTTGCGGAGCTCCATGTAGCCCTCGGTGCCGATCAGCGTGAGGCGCCCGTCGCCCCAGGTGGGCAAGCCGTCGGGCGTGAACCAGTCGACGCGGACGTAGCCGGTGACACCGGGCGCGCGCAGCAGCATCTCGCCGAAATCCTGGAACTCCGGCGTCTCTGGATTGGCGCGATTGGCGACCGTGGCGGTCACGAGGTCGGCGCTCACGCGGTCGGTGAAGAACAGGAACTGCTCGCACTGGTGCGAGGCGATGTCCGCGAGAATGCCGCCGGATTTCTCGCGGCTGAAGAACCACGGCTGGCGCCGCGGCTTGTTGAGCCGATGAGGCCCGAGGCCCACAGTGTTGATGAGTTTGCCGATGGCGCCGGCTTTCAAAAGCTCGCCCGCCTTCACGGTCGAGCGCGTCTCGAAGTGCTCGGAATAGCAGATCGAGTAGATCCGCTTGGTCTCGGCCTGCGCCTGCTTCACCTCGGCGAGTTGCGAGAGCGAGGTGATGCCGGGCTTGTCCACCATGAAGTCCTTGTCATGGCGCATCACAGTGACCCCGAGCGGCGCGCGCTCGTTGTTGACGGCCGCGCTCACGACTAGGGAGATGCTGTTGTCTTCGAGGATACGTCTGGGATCGTCGACCTTCTTCGCTTGCGGATAGTGCTTGGCGAAGGGACGGTCGAAGAATTTCTCCTCTTCGCCGTGATAGGCCACGAACTCCGCGCCGGCCTTCAGCAGCAGATCGATCTGGCCGTAGATGTGGAAATGATTGAGGCCGATGGCGGCAAAGCGAACCTTGCTCATGTTGTTGTCCGTCTGTGGTGAGAGTGCTCAGCCCTTGAGGCCGGTGGTGGCGATGCCTTGGATCAGGAGCCGCTGGAAGAACACGAAGAAGCCGAACACCGGCAGCAGCGTCACCGTCGACATCGCGAAGAGCGCGCCGAAGTCGGATTTCCCGGTCGAATCGACGAAGCTCCGCAAGCCCAGCTGCACGGTATAGGAGGCCATGTCGTTCAAGTAGACCAGCGGCCCGAAGAAATCGTCCCAGGTGAAGATGAAGGTGAAAATCGCGGCGGTCGCGAGCGCCGGCAGCGAGAGCGGCAGGATGATCCGCCAGTAGATGCCGAAGGCGCTGCAGCCGTCGATCTTCGCGGCCTCGTCGAGCTCGCGCGGCAGCGCGCGGAAGAATTGCACCAGCAGGAAGATGAAGAACGCGTCCACCGCCAGGAACTTCGGCACCACCAACGGCAGGAACGTGTCGATCCAACCGAGGCCGAGGAAGAGGATGTATTGCGGGATCAGCGTCACGTGATAGGGCAGCATCAGCGTGCCCAGCATGAGCGCGAACCAGAAATTCCGCCCGCGAAACTCGAGCCGCGCCACCGCATAGGCCGCGAGCGAGCAGGAGAGCACGTTGCCGATCACCGACAGCATCGAGATCACCAGCGAGTTCAGGAAGAACCGGCCGAAGCTCACCTGCAGCCCGCTCCAGCCGCGCACGTAGCTGTCGAGGCTGAAGCTCGAGGGCCAGAGCGAGGCGTTGCCGAAGATCTCATCCTCGGGCTTGAATGAGCTCGATAGCATCCAGAGCAGCGGGTAGAGCATCGCGAGCGAGGCCGCGCAGAGGAGCGCGTGATAGGCGAGAGAGCGTCCCGTGCCGTGGCGGCCGCTGCCGGGTTCCGCCGAGGGCAGATCCGCGTCAATCGCCATAGTGCACCCAGTAGCGCGAGGTCAGGAACGAGAAGGCGGTGAACGCCGCGATGATGATCACCAGGATCCACGCGAGCGCCGCCGCATAGCCCATGCGGAAGAACGAGAACGCCTCCTGGTAGAGGTAGAGCGTGTAGAAGAGCGTCGAATCGATGGGGCCGCCGGTGCCGGCGCTGATGATGAAGGCGGGCGTGAAGGCCTTGAAGGCGTCGATGGTCTGGACGATCGCATTGAAGAACACCACCGGCGTCAGCAGCGGCAGCGTGATGTTCCAGAACCGGCGCCACCAGCCGGCGCCGTCGATCGCCGCGGCCTCGTAGACATCCTTCGGGATCTGCCGGAGGCCCGCCAGGAAGATGATCATCGGCGAGCCGAACTGCCAGACGCTGAGCACGATCAGCGTATAGAGCGAGTAGTCGGGGTTCGAGATCCAGCTGGGCCCGTGGATGCCAAGCGGCGCCAGCACCTGGTTGACGAGTCCGTTCCCCGCGAAGAGCTGCCGCCAGAGCACGGCAATGGCGACGGAGGCACCGAGCAGCGACGGCAGATAGAAAAGCGCCCGGTAGATCGGCAGACCGCGAATCCCCTTATTGAGGATGAGCGCGACGCCGAGCGCGAAGGCGAGCTTCAGCGGCACCGCGAAGGCCACGTAGAAGAACGTCACGTGCATCGACGAGACGAACTTCGGATCGTCGGTCGCGATCCGCGCGTAGTTGGCGATGCCGATCCAGCGCGGGCTCCGAACCAGATCGAAATCGGTGAAGGAGAGATAGAGCGAGGCGAGCGCCGGCCCGAGCGTCAGGCCCAGGAACCCCGCGAGCCACGGCAGCAGGAAGGCGTAGCCCTCGAGCTCGGCCTTGAGACGCCGGAGTCTCTGTCCCGCGGGGGCGGCCGCGCGCGGCCCGGCGCCGGAGAGCGCGACCGCCACGAAGGCCTACCCGCGCGCCAGGATCGCTTTCGCCTCCGTCACGAACTGCTTGGCACCGTCGGCGACCGAGAGTTTGCCGAAGCCGACCTGCTCGTTGACCCGGCGCAGCACGGTCGCGACCTCGCCGGCGCCCGCGGGCGGCGGCGGCGGGATCGTGCCCACCTTGTCGCCGATGAAGGTGACGAACTGCGTCTGCGCCTTTCCGAGCTCGTCGAGGGTGGGCTCGACCGCAGTGCGCATGGCCGCCGACGCCGGCACGCCGCGCTCGACGCCCAACACGAGATCGGCGTCCTTGTCGTTCATGTAGAAGTTCACCACCTCGACGGCCGCTTTGGGT
>DATEGF010000189.1:0-12964 GCA_035280245.1 Allostellaceae bacterium | reverse complement strand
GGGATCGGCAGATCGAAGAAGCCCGGCCCCGCCTCGGCGCGGAGCCGCGCGCCGATCTCGTGTCCAATCCGGGCGGTATCGGCGACCGCGCCGCTGAGTCGGGCCTCGTGACATTGCGTGCCGTCGGGCCGGATGATCCGTGCATGCAAGGTGAGACGGCCGTGGCCGTCGATCTCCGCGAGCGCCGCGATCGGTGTTCGGCAGGAGCCGTCGAGCACCGCCAGGAGCGTGCGCTCGGCGGTCGAGCGGGCCGCGGTCGGCGCATCGTCGAGTGGCTTCAGGTACCGGATCACGCGGTCATCGCCGGAGCGAGTCTCCACCGCGATCGTACCTTGCGCGGGCGCCGGCAGCATCAGATCGGTCGAGAGAATCTCGGTGATGCGGCTCTCGACGCCGAGGCGGGCGAGGCCCGCGACGGCCAGCAATGTCGCATCGACCTTGCCGTCGGTCACCTTGCCGAGCCGCGTCTCGACATTGCCGCGGAGCGGCACGATCCGGAGATCGGGCCGCGCGCGCAGGAGCTGCGCCTGGCGGCGGAGCGCAGAGGATCCAACAACGGCGCCCTGGGGCAGGTCGAGGAGCCGCTTGGCACGAGCGGAGACGAAGGCGTCGCGCGGATCGGCGCGCGGCAGATGACACGCGATCGCGAGTCCGTCCGGCAATTGCGTCGCCATGTCCTTGAGCGAATGCACCGCGAGGTCGATCTCGCGCGCCAGCAGCGCCGCCTCGATTTCCTTGGTGAAGAGGCCTTTGCCGCCGATCGCCGCCAGCGTCCGGTCGCGTACGACATCGCCGGTGGTGCGGATGGTGACGATCTCGAGAGCGCCCGGCTCTGCAAGCGCCGGGTGTGCGTCGGCGAGCGCGCTCCGGATCGCCTCCGCCTGGATCAGCGCCAAGGGGCTGCCGCGAGTACCGATACGCAGGAGTGGCGTCGCCATCGCCTCTCTTTAGGCGCTCGCCCTGCGCAAGGGAAGAGTGCCGCAGCGGCCGGATTGCCGCGGGCTTCCGCCGCCGTTAAGGTCCGCCGCCATGCAGATCCTGGGCATCGAGACCAGCTGCGACGAGACCGCAGTCGCGATCGTCGGCGACACGGCGCCACGCATCCGCGCCAATCTCGTGCTGTCGCAGCTTGCGGAGCATCAGCCCTTCGGCGGCATCGTGCCGGAGGTGGCGGCGCGGGCGCATCTCGCGCATCTCGATCGCCTGGTCGGCCGCGCGCTCGCGGAGGCCGGTGTCGGCTGGGGTGCGCTCGACGGCATCGCGGCGACCGGCGGGCCCGGACTCATCGGCGGCGTCATGGTGGGGGTGATGCTCGCGAAGTCGGTCGCCTTCGCCCGGGGCCTGCCGTTCCTCGCGGTCAATCATCTCGAGGGCCACGCGCTCACCGCGCGGCTCACGGACGACGTGCAATTCCCGTTCCTGCTGCTGCTGGTGTCGGGCGGTCATTGCCAGCTGCTGATCGTCGAGGGTGTCGGGCGCTACCGCCGCCTCGGCACCACCGTCGACGACGCTGCCGGCGAGTGCTTCGACAAGGGTGCGAAGCTGCTGGGCCTCGGCTTTCCCGGTGGCCCCGCTATCGAGCGTGCGGCCGCGAGCGGCGATCCCGCGCGCTTTCCCCTGCCCCGACCGCTCAAGGGACGGCCCGGCTGCGACTTCTCCTTCTCCGGTCTCAAGACCGCGCTCAGGGAGATCGTCGTGGCGCAAGGCGGCGCGAGCGCGCTCTCCGCGCGGACCGTCTCCGATCTCGCGGCGAGCCTGCAGGCGGCGATCGCCGACAGCCTCGCCGACCGCACCACACACGCGATCCGAAAATTCCGCGCGACATCACCGACGGGCTCGCACCTCGTAGTCGCCGGCGGCGTCGCCGCCAATCGCGCGCTGCGCACAACGCTCACGGATCTCGCGGCCCGCCACGGCCTCGCCTTCGTGGCGCCACCGCCGGCGCTCTGCACCGACAACGGCGCCATGATCGCCTGGGCCGGGCTGGAGCGGCTCAAGGCTGGCCTCGTCGACGACCTCGACTTTGCGCCGCGCCCCCGGTGGCCACTCGATCCCGATGCGCCCAAGGCCTTGGGCGCGGGGGTGAAGGCCTGATGACGGAGTCGCCGCCTCCGGATGCGCGGCCTCGGTTCCGGCGACCTCTGCTGGTGGCGGCGATCGTCCTGGCGGCGATCGCGGCCGGGCTGACGTGGCTCACTGTCGGCGACTCCAGCGGGTGCGCCGCCGAGACGCCCGCGGTCTTCGCGCGGCTCTATCACATCTCCTCGGCGGGCATGGAGCCCGGCATCGAGCAAGGCGATTGGCTCTGGGCGGAGCGCCGCACGTACTGCGGCCGAGACCCCGAGCGCGGCGATATCGCCGTGCTGGCGTTGCCGAGCCGCCCCGGCGTCGTGCTCGTCAAGCGGGTGATCGGCCTGCCCGGCGACCGCGTGCAGCTCCAGAAGGGCCAGCTCTATCTGAACAGCGAGCCGGTCCGCCGCGACTGGCTCGAGAGCGCGATCCACGCCGGCGAGATCGGAGAAGCCGCGCAACGCACGCGCTTCATGGAGACGCTGCCCGACGGCGCGGCCTACGCGGTCGAGGTCGCCGATTCCGATGGACCGCTCGAGAATACCGAGGAGGTCACGGTGCCGGAGGGCCGGTATTTTCTGCTCGGCGACAACCGTGATCATTCCGAGGACAGCCGCGCGGCCGAGGTCGGTCTGGTGCCCCGCGGCGCGATCGCGGACCGGCCGGTCCGGGTGCTCTGGAGCAGCGACCGAAGCCGGATCGGGATCCCGCTCGCCGCTCCTCCGTGATCACCAAACACCGTGGATATCGCCGGGGCGCCCATGCTTGCGCCGTCCGAGCGAATCAGGCTTGATCGGCACGGGCGAGATCTGTGAGCGGCGTCCATTTCATGCAGAGCATCGGCATCATCGGTGGCGGCGCCTGGGGCACGGCGCTGGGATTGATCGCGCTCCGCGCCAGCCGCGAGCCCGTGCTCTGGGCACGCGAGACTGAGGTCGTCGCGGCAATCAATGGCGGCCACGAGAACACGCTGTTCCTCCCGGGGATCACGCTCGATCCGCGGCTCAAGGCCACCAGCGACATCGCCGACGCCGCGGCCCGCGACATGCTGCTGCTCGCCGCGCCCGCACAGCATCTGCGCGCGATCGCCGGCATGCTCGCGCCGCATCTCAAACCCGGCACACCCGTCGTCATTTGCGCCAAGGGTATCGAGGAGCACACCGGCGCGCTCCTCAGCGAGGTGATCGCGCAGGCTTTGCCAGAAGCGCCCGTCGCGCTGCTGTCGGGCCCAACCTTCGCAGCGGAGGTGGCGGCGGGGCATCCGACGGCGATCACGCTCGCCGCCTCGGACGCGGCGCTGGGTCAGCGTCTCGTGCAAGCGCTCGGCAGCCGCGCGTTCCGCCCCTACTACACCGACGACGTTGCGGGCGCGCAGATCGGCGGCGCGATCAAGAACGTGATCGCCATCGCCTGCGGCATCGTGCTGGGCCGCGGGCTCGGCGACAACGCGCGCGCAGCGCTGATCACGCGCGGCCTTGCCGAGATGGCGCGGCTGGCCCTCGCCAAGGGCGGCCGCGCCGAGACACTGATGGGGCTCTCGGGCCTTGGCGATCTCACGCTCACCTGCACGAGCCTGCAATCGCGCAACTGCTCGCTGGGCGCGGCACTCGGCGATGGCAAACGACTCGCCGACATCCTGGCCGCGCGGCGCTCGGTCGCCGAAGGTGTCACCTCGGCGGCCGCCGCGGCCGCACTCGCGCAGCGCCTCGGTATCGATATGCCAATCGTCGCCGCGATCGATGCGATCCTGCATCACGGTGCGGCCATCGATGCCGCCATCGAGGCCCTGCTTTCGCGCCCGTTCCGCAACGAGGCTCGCGCGTCGTCTTAACAAGACCTAGTAAGAGATTTGTAATACTTCACAATATTTAGTGACAGCGTTCGCGAATCACGTTAGCGTTTTGGACGTGACGAGTCGCCTGAGATCAGACCCAAGTTTGCGCGATCATCGAGTGATCCGCTCCCGCCTTCGCATCGTCCAAGCGACTTCGACATTGAGCGCCTCCGACCCCGGTCGGAGGCGTTTTGCGTTTCGCCAATCGTGTTCCGCCACTCATGAGGGACCCCGCACATGGCCAAGCGTTCGCGTGACATCGCCCATGCCCGTCTGCCCGAGGCCAGCGTCGAGCCGCTGTTCCGTCCGGGCTGGCATCCGCTCACGGGCGAGCGAGAGCGTGGCCGCGAGCAAAGCTATGTGCGCACCGTCCGGCCGCAGAGCGAGAACCAGCGCGCGCTCATGGCGGCGATCGAATCGCATCATCTGACGATCACGCTCGGCCCCGCTGGAACCGGCAAGACGTATCTCGCGGTCACCGCGGCAGTCGAGGCGCTCGAGGCTGGCCGCGTCGGCCGCATCGTCTTGACCCGGCCCGCGGTCGAGGCCGGCGAGAATCTCGGGTTCCTGCCGGGCGACCTCATCGACAAGCTCGCACCCTACCTGCGGCCGCTCTACGACGCGCTCAACGAGCGGCTCGGCGGCAAGCGCGTGCGCCAGCTCATGTCCGAGGGCGCGATCGAGATCGCGCCGGTCGCCTACATGCGTGGACGCACGCTCAACAACGCCTTCGTCGTGGTCGACGAGGCGCAGAACTGCACCTATCCGCAGATCAAGATGGTGCTGACCCGGCTCGGCTGGCACTCGACCATGGTGGTGACCGGCGATCCCGACCAGAGCGATCTGCTCGACGGCCTCTCGGGCTTGTCCGAGATCGCGCGCCGGCTGGAATCAATCCCTGACGTCGCGATCGTGCGCCTCTGCGAGCGCGACATCGTGCGCCATCCGCTGGTCGGGGAGATGCTGGGCGTACTCTGACGCGGACTCCCGCGAGGGCTTTTCAGCCGGAGGAAGCGCCGCTAAGAAAGCGGCATGGGCACGGGCACTGCGCTCGCCATCCGGCACGTCCCGTTCGAGGACCTTGGCAGCTTTGCGCCTGTCCTGCGCGACCGCGGCTTTGCCGTCGCCTATCGCGATGCCGGCGTCGACGATCTCGGGGCGCGCGACCTCGTCGATGCCGATCTCTTGATCGTGCTGGGCGGGCCGATCGGGGTCTACGAGGCGAAAGGCTATCCGTTCCTCAAAGGCGAGATCGCCGCCGTCGAGCGGCGGCTCAAGATCGGGCGGCCCGTGCTCGGCCTCTGCCTCGGCGCGCAGATCATGGCAAAGGCACTGGGCGCCCGCGTCTACAAGGGCAAGCGCAAGGAACTCGGCTGGAGCCCGCTGGAGCTGACCGAGGGGGGTCGAAAGTCCGCGCTCGCCGAGCTGGGCGCGCGCGCATCTGTGCTGCATTGGCACGGCGACACCTTCGATCTGCCACGCGACGCGGAGGTACTGGCTTCGACGAAGCTCTATGCCAACCAGGCCTTCGCCTGGCGCGACCATGCGCTTGCGCTCCAATGTCACATCGAGACGACCGTTCGCGGGCTCGAGCGCTGGTTCATCGGCCACGCCCTGGAGATCGCGACCACGCGTGGCGTCAACCTGGAGACGCTCCGGCGCGAGACGCGCCGCTTGGGGCCGCGGCTCGAGGAGCGAGGACCCCGGGTGCTCAAGGCCTGGCTCGCCCGGCTCGGGCTCTAGCTGACCCCATGCCCACCGGCGGCGCGACCGATGAGCTTCAAGCGCTCATGCGCGGCGTGGTGCGGCGGGACCGTGCCGCCTTCGCGGCGCTCTACGATCGGACGGCGCCGCAACTATTTGGCATCGCCCTGCGAATCCTCCGACAGAGAGAGGAGGCGGAAGACGTGCTGCAGGAGGCCTTCGTAGCAGTCTGGGACCGGGCGGCGAGCTTCGATCCCGAGCGCGGCTCGGTGATGACCTGGCTCGTCAGCGTGCTGCGCCATCGCGCGATCGACCGGCGTCGGCGGCGCGCGCACCTCGAGGACCGCCTCGGCAGCGAGGACGATCTGCTGGCGCTCACGGCAGGCGCTACGGACCAGGCCGACCGTGGCGCGAGCCTTGCGGCGCTGCAGAAATGCCTCGGCGAGCTCGAACCGCGGCCGCGGCGGGCGGTGCTGCTCGCCTATGCCTATGGTTACACGCACGAGGAGCTGGCGAAGCGGCTCACCACGCCAATCGGCACGGTGAAGAGCTGGGTCCGGCGCAGCCTCGAGCGGCTCAAACAGTGTCTCGACGGATGAATTACCGGGATCCCAAGCTCCGCGACCTCCTCGCCGGCGAATACGCCATGGGCCTGCTGCCGCCGCGCGCCCGCGCACGGTTCGAGCGCCTGATGGCGGGTGATGCCGAGCTGCAGCGGCTTGTCGCTGACTGGCAGGAGCGCCTGGCGCCGATCGACGGAACGGCACCACCCCTGGCGCCGCCGCGCCGGATCTGGCGCGCGGTCGAGCAAGGCACGCTGCAACGGTCCTTCCCGCCACTACCCAAAGGCAGTGGCCGGCTGCATTCTCTTGCCTTCTGGCGCGGCTTCGCGGGTGCCGCCGCGGCAATCGCCCTCGCGTTGATGATCTATATCGCGGCCGGCTCCGGGCCCGTACCCGCGCCGACGGTGCTCGCCGTTCTCGCCGATAGCGCCGGCACGCCCGCCTTCATCGCGACCCGCGCCGAGCGCGGCGAGCAAGTGTCCGTGGCGCCCGTCCGCGCGCAGAGCCTCGAGGCACAGAAGAGCTTCGAGCTTTGGGCGATCGCGGGCGGGCCACCGAAGCCCCTGGGCCTCGTCTCTGCGACGCCCGGCAATCCACTGCTGGTCTCCGCGAGCGCGGTCGTCACTGCCGGCACCGTCCTCGCCGTCAGCCTCGAGCCCGAAGGCGGCTCGCCGACCGGCCTTCCCACTGGACCGGTGCTCTTCCAAGGCAAGGTGCTCGCCGAGGCGAACTGAGCGCGCGTCCATCACAGGCGCGTGAAGCTCTGTATCTCCGTCGCATCCAAACGCTCCCACCATCCGTAAAGACCGGTTGTGAGGCCCGATGGCCTCGCCGCCGAACCGATCGGCGACACCATCCGCGGCTCCCACCCGAGGGGACGGGAGCGCCAGAACCGAGAGGGAGCAGTCATGACGGGACTCATGCGTTTGAGCGGCATCTCCACCACGCGGCGCGGCCTGCTTCGCAGCGCGGGCACAGCGACACTTTCGGGTGTCGCGATCGCGATGCTCGCGGGCTGCGAGAGCCAGGCGGCCGCCAACAAGCCGATGATGGCCGCGGCGAACCCCAACGACGACGTCGCGATCCTCAACACCGCGCTCGGCCTCGAGTACCAAGCCATCGCGGCATACCAGGTCGGCGCCGAGAGCGGGCTCTTGCAGAAGCCGGTGCTCGCCGTCGCCGTGCAGTTCCAGGGCGACCACAAGAAGCATGCGGAAGTCCTGAGCAGCACCATCGCCAAGATGGGCGGCGCGCCCGTGATCGCGAAGAAGCCCACGGAGTACGGCTTCCCGACGGCGAGCCTCAAGACCCAGGCGGACGTGCTGAAATTCGCCGCCAATCTCGAGCAAGGCGCGGCCTCGGCCTATCTCGGCGCGGTGCCGGCGTTCATGAGCAAGGACCTTGCCAAGGCCGCCGCCAGCATCCTCGGCGACGAGACCATGCACTGGGCGGTGCTGCGCAGCGCGCTCGGCGAGAACCCGGTCCCCGCCGCGTTCATCTCCTGAGCGACCAGGCGGAGCGCCTTTCCCCGGGCGCTCCGCCCAGCTTCTCGGGCGACTCTTATGAGCGAGAGATTCGTCGGCGTGCTGCTCGCGCTCGCGGTCACGGCGCTCATCGTCCCGGCGGCACACGCCGTCACCGGCGATCCGGTGCGCGGCGCACAGATCTACCAGCGCTGTCAGCTCTGCCATTCGATCGAGCACGACCTCGTGGGGCCGCGGCACATCGGCCTGTTCGGCCGCAAAGCCGGCAGCATTGCGGGCTACCCGTATTCCACCGCCATGAAGATTTCTGGCATCGTCTGGTCCGAGGACACGTTGAATAAATTCCTGAGCGGGCCGCAGGCGTTCGTGCCGGGCACGCGCATGACCTTCACGGGCCTCCCCAACGAGCAGGACCGCGCCGATGTGATCGCCTATCTGAAAGAGGCGACCAAGCCGAAATAGACGCGCGCGGCGCTTGACACCGACGGCGCGGCCAGGTGACCTCGCCGCATGGCTCATCCGTCGACCGTCATCCTCACCGGCGCAGGCATCTCCAAGGAATCTGGTCTCGACACTTTTCGCGACAAGGACGGGCTTTGGTCCAAGGTACGGATTGAGGATGTCGCCACACCCGAGGCCTTCGAGCGCGACCCGGCGCGCGTCCACGAATTCTACAACGCGCGCCGACGCGGCATGCGCAATCCGAACGTGCAGCCGAACGCGGCCCACCGCGCGCTCGCGGAGCTGGAGCAACACTGGCCGGGCGAGGTGCTGCTGGTAACGCAGAACATCGACGACCTCCATGAGCGCGCCGGCAGCCGGAACCTCGTCCACATGCACGGCGAGCTCCACAAGACACGCTGCGCCCATTGCGGCGTGCTCGACGCCAGCCTTGTCGATCTCAGCATCGCGCTCGTCTGCGCCGGCTGCGGCGAGCCGGGCGGGCTCCGGCCGCACGTCGTGTGGTTCGGAGAGATGCCGCTCGAGATGGACCGGATCTACGAGGCGCTCGGCCGCTGCGACCGGTTCATCTCCATCGGCACCTCGGGCAATGTCTATCCCGCCGCAGGCTTCGTGCAGGAGGTGCGCTACCGATCGGGCGTGCGCACCGTGGAGCTCAACCTGGAGCCCTCCGAAGGCGCCTCGCTCTTCGAGGAGCGCCACTACGGTCCCGCGACCGAGATCGTACCGGCTTATGTCCGTCACCTCCTCGCCGACGCCCGCTGAGGCCGAGGCACCGCAAGCGGCGCTCGACGCGCTCTATGCGGAGGTACGCGCCTGCGCGCTCTGCGCCAAGCATCTGCCGCTGGGACCACGGCCGGTCGTGCGCGGCGCCGCGAACGCGCGGCTCCTGATCGTGAGCCAGGCGCCAGGCACGCGCGTTCACATGACCGGACTCTCGTTCAACGACCGCAGCGGCGACCGGCTGCGGGAATGGCTCGGCATCTCCCGCAAGACTTTCTACGACGAGGCCCGCGTCGCCATCGTTGGCATGGCCTTCTGCTATCCGGGTATCGACGCCAAGGGCGGCGACTTGCCGCCGCGCCGCGAATGCGCACCGCGCTGGCACGGACCCATCCTCGCGCATCTCCCGAACGTCGCGCTCACGCTCCTCGTCGGCTCCTACGCCATCGACTATTATCTGCGGGAGTCCGCGCCCCGCACGATGACCGAGACGGTACAGGCCTGGCGCGAGCACCTGCCGCGCTATTTCGCGCTGCCGCATCCGAGTTGGCGCAACACCGGTTGGCTCAAGCGCCATCCGTGGTTCGAGCGCGAACTCTTGCCGGAGCTGCGCCGGAAAGTCCGAGCGCTCGTTTAGACTAAAAAAAGAAAAGCCTTAGCGCGGAGGACGCAGAGGATGCGCAGAGGACGCTGGGGGATTTTGGGGTGCGAAGCGTCGATCCCTTCCTCCGTGACCTCAGCGAAACCTCTGCGTCCTCTGCGCAAAGGCCCTTCCCTTTTTTCTCTTATCCCTCTCCTTCCAACCGGTCCATGTCCTCGTCGGAGAAGCCGAAGTGGTGGCCGATCTCGTGGATCAGGACGTTGCGCACCACGCGGTAGAGGTCCTCGCCGGTCTCGCACCAGTAATCGAGGATCGGACGACGGTAGAGGAACACCATGTCCGCCTCGGCGCGCGTGCTCGAGACGCTCTTGTGCGGCAGCGACACGCCGCGATAGAGGCCCAGGATGTCGAACGGACTCTCGAGCCCCATCTCCTCCTCGACCTCCTCGTCGGGGAATTCGTCGACCCGGATCACGACGTTGCCGAGGTGCCGCTTGAGCTCCTGCGGGATGGTGCCGAGCGCGCGCTCCGCCAGCACCTCGATGTCGGCGAGGCTCGGCGCCACGCCGACGGACTGGGAATCTCTCACCGCCAAGGTGCCGCGTCCCGCTTGATATCAAGCGACGAAGCCGCCAGTTCTCTCATCAAGCCCCATAGACGCGGAGGGAGAGCATGGTCGAACGGCTGCAGGGCTCGGCGCGCGGCAGCGCGATCCGGCAACTCAACGGCTGGAACGAGGTCGAGGATCGCGACGCAATCCGCAAGACCTATCATTTCGGCTCCTTCCGCGAGGCGTGGGGGTTCATGAGCGAGGTGGCGCTGCTGGCGGAGAAGATGGACCACCATCCCGAATGGTTCAACGTCGGCAACCGCGTCGAGATCATCCTCACCACGCATGACGTCGACGGTCTGTCCGAGCTCGACATTGCGCTCGCCCGCGTGATCGACGAGATCGCGCCAAAGCGCGACCACGGGCGGAGCGCGTGCTAGCACCGATGGCGGCGATGCTGCGGCGCACCTAGACACCCAAACGCATCCAACAATTGACACGCGCTTCGCGTTGGAAACTTGACCACTCCTGCGCCTGATTCGCGAATAGAGGTCCATCACCGGCCAGGAGGCTCGTCATGCCGTTTCTTGCCCGCTCCTTCACGACGCTCATGCTCGCCGCCGCGCTCTCGACGGGCGTAGCGCTGCTGCCGGCGGCACCCTTCGGCGCTCATCCCGCGTGGCCACACGGGGGTGGCGACGGGGGCGGCGGCAAGGGGAGTGGCGATGGCGGCGGTCGCGGGAACGGTGGCGGCGGTGCCTCCATCGGCAGTGGTGCCTCAGGAGCGGCATCGGTCAACGCCAGCCTCGATCCCGGCCACTCCGGCAAGGGCGCGGGGTCCAAAGGCGGCAAGGGCTCGGCGAAGGGCGCGGCCTCGAAAGGTACCAAGGGCTCGGCGCTGGGCGCGCTCAACGCCGCGCACGCCTCACCAAACGCGCTCGCGCACGCCTCGCCCAACTCGAGGGTCGGCAAGATCGCGGCCTACAAAGACTCGGTCGCCGCGCTGAACACGGCGAACGCCAATCTGGCCGCGGCGCAAGCAGCCTTCGCCGCCACTCCCAACGCAACGACGCAAGCCGCGCTCACCGCCGCCGAGCAGGCGCAGGTAGCCGCCCAGGCGAATACGGCCCAGGCGCTCGCCAACGCCGCCAACAAATCGATCTCGACGGGCTCGGTGGTGGGCGTGAACAATCTGCTGGGCGTGAGCCTCAGCGCGCCCACGACGTCGGCCGACCTCGCCGCCGAGGCGGCGGCACTCCAGACAAAACCGTAGTCGAGCGCAGCCGCTTTACTTCGCGGCCCGCGCGGCCTGCTCGATCATCTTGGCGACGGCGCGCGGCTGCGAGACATAGACCAGGTGGCTCGCCTTGATCTCGGTCACCGCTGCGCCCGAGCGCTTATACATCCAGTGCGCGAGATCGGGACTGAGCTGACGGTCATGCGTGGCGAGGATCGCGTAGCTGGGCTTGTCATGCCAGGCGGCGACCGTCACCTTCGCGCCGAAAGCAGCGCCCGCGACCGGCACCTGTGAGGCGGCCATGAATGCCGCCTGCGCTTTCGGCAGGTCGGGGAAGTAATCCGCAAACTTCGACCGATCCAGATAGAGGTAGCCGTCCGTCGTGCTCTTGATGTCGTTGTTTGGGGAGGCGGGCGGCATTCGGCTGGCGAGCTCGCCCGTGCTCTCGCCCGCGTCGGGCTGCAGTGCCGCGACATAGACTAGCGCCTTCACTTTGGGATCGGCGCCCGCGACGGTGATGATGGTCCCGCCGTAGCTGTGGCCGACGAGAACGACCGGCCCGTCCTGCAAGTCCAGGACGCGCTTGGTTGCGGCAACATCATCGTCGAGTGACGTCAGCGGCTCTTGGACGATGCTCACGCGATAGCCGTCCTTCCTCAGGATCTCGTAGACCCCTCGCCAGCTCGAGCCATCGACGAGGGCACCATGCACGAGCACGATATTCGTGGCCCCGGTCTTGGCGGGAGCAGCCTCGGCCACGGCACCACTCAATCCGATCAGCGCGGCAGTGGCGAAGAAGAGCGCGTTGGCTTTCATCATCGGATTATCTCCTGGCGTCGCGCGACAGAGTGGCCGCGATCGTCAGGCGGCGGGAGTTACAAGTGTGGCGGGAGTCCGATTCATTTCGGCGCCATCCGGAGCGCGCCGTCGAGGCGGATCACCTCGCCATTGATCATGGCGTTCTCGATGATGTGCAGCACGAGCGCCGCGTATTCCTCGGGCTTGCCGAAGCGCGTCGGGAACGGGACGCTGGCGGCGAGGCTTTCCTGCACGTTCTGCGGCATGCCGAGCAGCAAGGGCGTCGCGAAGAGCCCCGGCGCGATCGCATTGACGCGGATACCGGTGCGGGCGAACTCGCGTGCGGCCGGCAAGGTCAACGCCACGATGCCGCCCTTGGAGGCAGAGTATGCGGCCTGGCCGATCTGGCCTTCGTAAGCCGCGACCGAGGCCGTCGAGACGATGGCGCCGCGCTCGCCGTCCTCGAGCGCCGGCAGCGCGCTCATCTCGGCGGCGGCGAGGCGCATCAGGTTGAAGCTGCCGATCAGGTTGATGTCGATGACACGCTTGAAGGCCTCGAGCGGCATCGGACCCTCGCGGCCGACAATGCGCTGAGCGGGACCGATGCCCGCGCAATTGATCAGCACGCGGGCGCCTCCGTGCGCGGCCTTGGCTTTCGCGGCGGCGGCCTCGGCGCTGTTGGCGTCCGAAACGTCGCAGGCGACGGCGATGCCACCGATTTCCTTGGCGACGATCGCAGCTGAGTCGGCGTTGACGTCGAGTACCGCGACCTTCGCACCGCCCTTCGCGAGCGCGCGGGCCGTCGCGGCACCCAACCCGGAGGCACCGCCCGTCACCAACGCCGCCTGTCCGCCGAGCTTCATCCCCGCCTCCTTTTGTTGATGGCGGGCGACGAATAGCAGATCGCCGAGGGCGGGGCGAGGGCGTCAGGCCCGCGG
>DATEGF010000188.1:0-5346 GCA_035280245.1 Allostellaceae bacterium | reverse complement strand
TTGCGCAGCTCGAGCCGCCCGCCGCCGCCCGCCGCCGCAGGGCGGCCCAGGCTCAGCGGTCGCTTGTTTTCCTGTTCGCTGTTGTCAGTCATCTCGGTCCGATCGAAGTTCCCTGCTCTAGTGATACGCCATCCTCGCTCGCACCAGCCAGCGCGCCGCGAAATCCCGCCAGACGCCCCGCTGCCGCAAGAAACGCCTCGGCGAGCGGCCCTGCTCCCAGCACCGCGTGCACCGCGCCCTCGCGGCCGAACGCCGCCCCCAGCTCCGCCGAGGTCAACGCCTCGACCAGGGGCAACCCGGGCGCGCGCGCCCTGAGCTTCCCGCGTCCGTCGGCGCTGCCGTCGGAAGCCGCGATCAGCACCGCCGCCTTGCCGGCAGCGAGCGCCGCCTCAACCTTGGCGAAACCGCAGACCGCGAGCCCAGCGCGCCGGGCGAGCCCGATGAGATCGATGACACGCCGCGCAAGCAGCGCCTCGACCCGGTGATCGAGATCCTCGTCGACCCCCACCGTGGCCCGCGCCGCCCGGCCGAAGAGGCGCTTCTTGACCGCGCGCGCCACTATATCGCGGCGGGCAAGCGTCCACAAACCCCGGCCCGGCAGGCGCTCCGCTACATCAGGATGAATACGACCGTCAGGACCGACGACGAAGCGGATCAGGTCATGCTTGGCACGCACCTCGCCGGTGACCAGGCAACGCCGAAGCGGCCCGCTCTCCTCGGCCTCGAGCGATGTGAGGACGTCGGTCGTGGCACTTACTCCTTGGCCTCGCCAGCGCCCGCCTCGGCGGGTGCCGGCTCGTCCGCGAACCAGTGGGCGCGCGCCGCCATGATGATGGCGTTCGCCGCATCGGGCTCGATCTTGAGGTTGGCCGGCATCATCTCGATCAGCTCGTCGGCCGCGAGGTCGCCGAGGTCGTCCAGTGTCTTCACGCCCTTCTCGCCCAGCACCACGAGGCGCTGTGGCGTCAGGCCCTCGATCGCCGCGATCTCGTCGGCGACGCCGAGTTCCTTGCGCTTGGCCTCAGCCTTGGCCGCCTGCTCCTCGAGGAACCGGCGGGCGCGCTCCTGCAGCTCGGCGGCGATCGAAGCCTCGAAGCCCTCGATCCCCGCGAGGTCGTCGGTTGCGACGAATGCGACCTCCTCGACCGAGGTGAAGCCCTCGGTGACCAGCAGATGGGCGATCACGTCGTCGACGTCGAGGGCCTCGATGAACATCTGGCTCCGCGTGCGGAACTCCTCCTGGCGGCGCTCGGACTCCTCGGCCTCGGTCAAGATGTCGATGTCCCAGCCCGTGAGCTGGGAGGCGAGTCGCACGTTCTGGCCGCGCCGGCCGATCGCGAGGCTCAACTGATCGTCGGGCACCACCACCTCGATGCGGCGCTGCTCCTCGTCCATCACAACCTTGGCGACCTCGGCGGGCGCCAGCGCGTTCACCACGAAGGTCGCGGGGTCCTGAGACCACGGGATGATGTCGATCTTCTCGCCCTGGAGCTCGGCGACCACCGCCTGGACGCGGCTGCCGCGCATGCCGACGCAGGCGCCCACGGGATCGATGCCGCTGTCGTTGGAGATCACCGCGATCTTGGCCCGGCTGCCGGGATCGCGCGCCACCGCGCGGATCTCGATGATGCCGTCGTAGATCTCCGGCACTTCCTGGGCGAAGAGCTTCGCCATGTATTGCGGATGAGTGCGCGAGAGGAAGATCTGCGGCCCCCGGACTTCCTGGCGCACGTCATAGATATAGGCGCGGACGCGCTCGCCCTGGCGGAAGGTCTCGCGCGGCAGCAGCTCGTCGCGGCGCAGGATCGCCTCGGCGCGGCCCAGATCCACGATCACGTTGCCGAACTCGACGCGTTTCACGAGGCCGTTCACGATCTCGCCGATGCGGTCCTTGTACTCGGCGTACTGGCGCTGACGCTCGGCGTCGCGCACCTTCTGGACGATCACCTGCTTGGCGGTCTGAGCGGCGATGCGGCCGAAGTCGATGGGCGGCAGCGGGTCGGTGATGAAATCGCCAACCTGGGCCTCGGGATTGAAGCGCTGCGCCTCGGTGAGCGGGATTTGCGTTGCCTCGTTCTCAACGGGGTCCTTCACCTCGCGGAAGCGCATCAGCCGGATCTCGCCGTTCTTGCGGTCGATCTCGGCGCGGATGTCGTACTCCTGGCCGTACTTCGAGCGGCCGGCCTTCTGGATCGCCTGCTCCATCGCGACCAGCACCTCGTCGCGGTCGATGCCCTTGTCGCGCGCGACGGTGTCGGCGACTTGTAGAAGCTCGGGGCGGGCGTAGGTCGCGGGCGATTGCATGGATGTGTCTCGGTGCGGGGTTGTTGACGTTGTTTTCGTTTCAAGCGGGTGGCTGGTGCGCCGCGAGGAGCTCGTCGGTGAGGACGAGCTTCGCGCGCTGGATGCGGGCGAGTGGCAATTCCACGACCTCGGCGCCGAGGTTGAGGCGGACGCGGTCGGCATCGACGCCGAGGAGCTTGCCGCGGAAACGGCGGCGGCCGTCGATGGGTGTGGCGAGCTCGAGCTTCGCCTCGTGGCCGCGGAAGCGCTCGTAATCCTCGCGCCGGACCAGCGGCCGGTCGATGCCCGGCGAGCTCACCTCGAGCACATAAGCGTGCTCGATCGGATCCTCCACGTCGAGCAGCGGCGAGACCGTGTGGGTGACCTCGGTGCAGTCGTCGACGCCCATGGGCTTGTTGTCGATGCGCTCGGCCATCACCTGCAGCACCTGCGCGCGCTTGCCGCCGGTGATGGCGACGCGCACGAGCCGATAGCCCATCGCTTCAAGCGACGGCGCGATCAGCGTCTCGATGCGGGCGGGATCGATCACCAGATTAGTGCCTCGTCGGGTCTAGTCTTAGCCGCCTAAAACAAAAGGGCGGGCCGGCGGCCCACCCCTTGATTTCAGAGATGCGATCCATTGGATCGCACCCTATGGGTTTATGATTGCGTGGGAATATAGCCTGAATCCCCGGCCGCGCAAGACCGATTGGCGGGATTATCTAGGCTTCCTGGTGCAACGCAGAAAATGCGGGATTCGGCCGGCTGCAACGGCTTTTGCCTCGTAGCGGGTCGCGGGCCAATCGGCCGGCCGCTGGAGCCAATCAGCGGGGCCGCGGGCCTCCCAGGTAAACGCGGGATGCACGGGCACAAGTTCCAGCATTGCACGGAGATAGCCGATATCGTCGGTGGCGAGCCGGAGCTCGGCACCCGTCTTCATGGTGCGCGCGAGCTGGTCGAGGGTGCCGGGCGACACCATGCGCCGCTTGTGATGCCGCGCCTTGGGCCAAGGATCGGGGAACAGGATGAAGACGCGGCCTAGAGAGGCGTCCGGCAGCGCCGCCAGCAGGAGCCGCGCGTCGTCGACGAGAATACGGATGTTGCCGAGGTCGCGGCGGCGTACCTCGGCCAGGAGCTTGACCACGCCGTTCTCGAACACCTCGGCGCCGAGGAGACCAACCTCGGGATGCGCCGCCGCCTGCTCCGCCAAGTGCTCGCCGGCGCCAAAGCCAATCTCGAGCCAGAGCTCCGCTGGCGGAGCGGGGAAGAGGCGCTGCGGATCGAGGCGGCCCTCCTCCGGGAGATCGATCCGCAGCTCGGGTAGGAGGCTCGCGAAGAGATCGCGCTGGCCGGGCCGCAACCGACGGCCACGGCGTCGGCCGTAGAGGATCCGCCGCCGAGCCTCGGAACCGGCCTGCGTCGGATTCCTCAGGCGAAGGCGGAGCGCAGGCTCGGCACGAGATCGACGCGCTCCCAGGAGAAGCCGCCGTCGGCCTCGGGCTGCCGGCCGAAATGGCCGTAAGCGGAGGTGCGCGCGTAGATCGGCTTGTTGAGGCCGAGATGGGTGCGGATGCCGCGCGGGCTCAGGTCCATGAGCTGCTGGAGCACCGTGGAGAGCCGCTCCTCGTCGACCTTGGCGGTGCCGCCGGTGTCGATATAGACCGAGAGCGGCTTCGAGACGCCGATCGCGTAGGCGACCTGGATCGTGCAGCGCTCCGCGAGCTCGGCCGACACCACGTTCTTGGCGAGATAGCGCGCGGCATAGGCCGCGGAGCGATCGACCTTGCTCGGGTCCTTGCCAGAGAAGGCGCCGCCGCCGTGGGGCGCGGAGCCGCCATAGGTGTCGACGATGATCTTACGGCCGGTGAGGCCCGCGTCGCCGTCCGGGCCGCCGATCACGAAGCGACCGGTCGGGTTCACGTAGAACTGGTTTTCCGTGCACATCCAGCCCTCGGGCAACACCTTGAGGACGTGCGGTCGCACGATCTCGCGGACGTCATCCTGGTCGATATCCCTGCTGTGCTGTGTGGAGACCACCACCGAGGTCGCGCGCACCGGCTTGCCATTGGCGTATTGCAGGGTCACCTGGCTCTTGGCGTCGGGACCGAGCTTCGGCGCCTTGCCTTCGTGGCGGGCCTTGGAGAGCGCGCGCAGGATCGCGTGCGCGTAATAGATCGGCGCCGGCATCAGCTCCGGCGTCTCGCGGCAGGCGTAGCCGAACATCAGGCCTTGGTCGCCCGCGCCCTCGTCCTTGTTGCCGGCGGCATCAACGCCCTGTGCGATGTCGATGGACTGCTTGTGTACGAGGCACTGGACCTCGGCCTTCTCCCAGTGGAAGCCCTCCTGCTCGTAGCCGATGTCGCGGATCGCGCGACGCGCGACCTCGATCAGGAGGTCATTGGTGATCGAGGCGGGTCCGCGCACTTCGCCGGCGATCAAGGCCTCATGTTCGGCTATGCCTGCCGCGAGACCCCTGAGCTGATGCCGGCGCCGATCTATTACGCGCACGCAATCCTGAAATCGCTCTCCAAAGCGCGCCACGAGGGCTCGGCGCCCCAGCTCGGGCCCGACGCCAAGAGCCAAGTCACGCTGCAATATGCCGACGGCAGGCCGGTGCGCGCGACCTCGGTGGTGGTCTCGACCCAGCACAGCCCCGACCTCGACCAGGACGACGTGCGCGAGATCGTGCGGCCCCACGTGCTCAACGTGCTGCCGGGCGGGTGGATGTGCGAGGAGGAGAGTTTTTACGTCAATCCGACGGGACGCTTCGTGATCGGCGGACCGGACGGCGACTGCGGCCTCACCGGCCGCAAGATCATCGTCGACACCTACGGCGGCTACGCGCCGCACGGCGGCGGCGCCTTCTCCGGCAAGGATCCGACCAAGGTCGATCGCTCGGCCGCCTATGCGGCGCGCTACCTCGCCAAGAACGTGGTCGCGGCCGGCCTCGCCGAGCGCTGCACCATCCAGGTCGCCTATGCGATCGGCGTGGCGGATCCGATGTCGCTTCTTGTCGACACGCACGGCACCGGCAAGGTGGAAGAAAAGAAGCTCGAGAAAGTC
>DATEGF010000187.1:0-6812 GCA_035280245.1 Allostellaceae bacterium | reverse complement strand
AGGAGCGGGAGCGCTCGCCCCACCGCCCAGCATTGTCGGCGCCGCGGAGCCTGTACTCGTGCCCGCGGGCGGACGGGAGCCGGCGGTCGGCGGTGCCCCGCCGTCGGTGAGGGCCTTCACGACGTCGGCGGGCGCCGGCAGGTCCGCGACGTAGGCGAGCCGCACCAGCACCATCTCCGCGGCTTGCAAGGGCGACGGCGCAGTCTGGGTCTCCGCGAGGCCCTTGAGCAGCATCTGCCAGGCGCGCACCAGCACCGGCACCGAGAGCTTGGCGGCGAGCGGCTGGCCGCGGCCGCGCTCGCCCTCGACCGCGGGATCGCCCTCGCCAGCGTTGGGTGTGAGCTTCAAGCGCATCAGGAAGTGCACGAGGTCGAGCAGGTCCTGCACGACCAGCACGGGATCGGCGCCACCGTCATAGAGCGCGCCGAGCCGGCCGAGCGCTCCTGCGGCATCGCCCTTGAGCACGGTCTCCAGGAGGTCGAACACCAGGCTCTTGTCGGCGATCCCCAGCATGTCGCGGACCGAGGCCTCGGAGATCGCCGCACCCGCCGAGAGCGCGATCGCCTGGTCGAGCAGCGACAAGCCGTCGCGCACGGAGCCGTCGGCCGCGCGCGCCACCAGCGCAACCGCGGCGGGCTCGGCCGCCACCGTCTCCGCCTCGAGGATCATCGCGTAATGCGCCTCCAGGAGCTCCGCCGGCACGCGCCTGAGCGAGAAGCGCTGGCAGCGCGACAGCACCGTCACCGGCACCTTCTGGATCTCGGTGGTGGCGAAGATGAACTTCACGTCGGGCGGCGGCTCCTCCAGCGTCTTCAGGAGCGCGTTGAAGGCTGCCCGCGACAGCATGTGCACTTCGTCGATGATGTAGATCTTGTAACGCGCGGCCACCGGCTTGTAGCGGACGCCGTCGGTGAGCTCCCGGATGTCCTCGACGCCGGTGCGCGAGGCGGCGTCCATCTCGAGCACGTCAACGTGGCGATCCTCGGCGATGGCGCGACAGGGCTCGCACACCCCACAAGGCGTGATCGTCGGTCCGCCCTTGCCGTCAGGCCCCACGCAATTGAGCGCGCGGGCGAGGATGCGCGCCGTCGTGGTCTTGCCGACGCCACGTACGCCCGTGAGGATGAAGGCGTGGGCGATTCGGCCGGTCGCGATGGCGTTGGTGAGCGTGCGCACCATCGCCTCCTGCCCGATCAGCTCGGCGAAAGTCGCCGGCCGGTATTTGCGGGCGAGCACGCGGTAGGTGGTTTGGCCGTCGATCATGGAAAGGCGCTCATCGAGGCGCGCTCACAAGTCGCTCGTGCGCGCAGGTGGGAGGCTGGACAAGCGACCCGGGCAGAAACTCGTTACGGCTGCTTCCTTCCGGACCTGACCGGGTTGGCGAGACGCCCGTCCACCGCCAACCTCCCAGGGGCACTATATCAGGCCCGCCACCCTCCGACGCAAGGCCGAGTGCTTGCCCTCGCGACGGCGGCCGTGCGACTGTCCGGCCACCGATGAAGTCACCGAATTTCTACGCCGCGAACGGGCTCGATCGCGCCGGCCACCGACGGCGCGAGCCCGATTGGCTCGAGGCGCGGCTGGCCCATCCGGAGACGCTGTTCGTGCCGGTCTGGCGCGGGCAGAACCTGGTGGCGGGCGTCGCTGACGGGGCGCCGAGCGTGATCACGATCCGACGCGAGGCGCTGATCTCGCTCGAGGGCGAGTCGGTGCTGCTGGGATTGCGCGAGGAGCGCGCCTATTTCGCCATCGACCTCTCCCACCACGAGACGCCGCTCGAGCTCATCCGCTCGGAGGGACCGATCGAGTTCACGGACCTCCGGCGCGTGGGTCCGCTGCTGGCGCGGCCCGACGGCGCGCTCCTCGCCTATGCCCGCGGCATCACGCATTGGCATGGACGGCATCGGTTCTGCGGCCTCTGCGGCAGCCCGACGCGGAGCGAGGAAGGCGGCCACGTGCGCCGATGCGTGAAACCCGAGTGCAATGCATCGCATTTTCCGCGCACCGATCCCGCGGTCATCATGCTGGTGACGGATGGCGACCGCGCGCTCCTCGGCCGCCAGAAGATCTGGGCCAAGGGCCAACACTCCACACTCGCGGGCTTCGTCGAGCCCGGCGAGAGCCTCGAGGAGGCGGTCGCCCGCGAGGTCCACGAGGAGACCGGCATCGTCGTCGACGAGGTCACCTACCACTCGTCGCAGCCTTGGCCCTTCCCCGCGTCGATCATGCTCGGCTTCACCGCCCGTGCCGTCTCGACCGAGATCCGCCTCGATCTCGAGGAGCTCGAGGCCGCCCGCTGGTTCGACCGCGACTTCATCCTGGGCCACCCCGACGACGACACCTTCCGCCTCCCCCGCCGCGACTCCATCGCGCGTCGACTGATCGAGGATTGGCTCCAGCGGTAGCGGATTACTACGCGGTGCGTCCTTCGACGCGCGCCCCAATGGGGCGCTTGCTCAGGAGGGGCATCGAGCTTGCGCCCAAGGCGGCCCTCATCCTGAGCAAGCGAGCGTTGCGAGCGCGTCGAAGGACGCACTACCGCGCAGCTATCTTCCGGCGACGCGGCCCCACCGCCCCACAAATCAACTCCACCCCACTCCCCGCGATCGCCTCCAGGAGCGCGCGCGGAGCGCCGGTGCGGGCGCGGATCGAGAGGGTGTGCAAGATCGCCGAGGCGAGCTTGCCCAGCATGGCGGGGTCGGCGGAGCGCGGGAGGTCGCGGTGGTCGCGGCCGTACCGGATGCGAGCCTCGAAGGCCGCATCGATCTCCTCGAGTGCCGCACGCGCGGCGCGGCGGATATCCGGGTCCATCACGGCCTCGGTCGCGGCCGTGCTCGTGAGCAGGCAGCCGCGCGCGCCGTGCTCGCCCGATAGATAGAGCGAGATCGCGCGGTCGTAGAGCTCGCCGAGTGCCTCGCGCAGCGAGCCCTCGTAGCGCAACGACTTCTGCATCGCCGCTTGCGCCATCGTGCGATAGCCCTCGATCGATTTCAGATAGAGCGCGCGCTTGTCGCCGAAGGCGCCGTAGAGGCTCGGGCGATTCATGCCGGTGGCGGCGCTCAGATCGTCAAGCGAGGTCGCGGAGTACCCGGCGTCCCAGAACGCCGCGGTCGCCTGCGCGAGGGCCTGATCGGGATCGTAGGCGCGGGGCCGGCCGCGGCGGGCTCTCTCTTTTTGTACCATTTTGCAAATTAATCCTTGACTGCACCCATTTTCCTACCATACGGTACAAAAATCAACCCCAGACAGGAGACGCGCCATGGACCTCTATTTCTCCCCGCTCGCCTGCTCGATGGCGACCCGGATCGCGCTCTATGAGATCGGCGCCAAGGCCGGCTTCATCATGGTCGACACCAAGGCGAAGCGCGTTGAGGACGGCGCCGACTTCCTCGCTGTCAACGCGATGGGCCAGGTGCCGGTGCTGCGCACCGACGAGGGCGAGCTGCTGACCGAGAACCCGGTGGTGCTGCAGTACGTGGCGGATCGCCACCCCACCTCGGGCCTGGCGCCAGCGGCCGGCACGCCCGAGCGCTACCGCTTGCAGCAGTGGCTCAACTTCACGACCTCGGAGCTGCACAAGGTCGTGTTCGTACCCCTGCTCGATCCCAAGGCGAACGACGGCGCCAAGGCTTATGCGCGCGAGAGGGCGCCGGCGCGACTGGCGTATCTCGCGAATCACCTCGAAGGCCGCGAGTTCGTGCTCGACCGCTTTACGATCGCCGACGCGTATCTGGTCACGGTGCTCAATTGGGGACGCTACAGTGGCGTCGATCTTGCGCAATGGCCCGCGGTCAACGCCTACTATCACCGCGTGGTCGAGCGGCCGAGCGTCTCAAGGGCGATATCCGAGGAGATCGCGCTCTACAAGGCCGAGCAGGCGCGCCGAAGTGCTGCCTGAGCACTCGAGCGCTAGGGTTGGCGGACGGGCTCGACCACCACGGCGGTGCCGTAGGCGAGCACCTCCGCCACGCCGGACATGATCTCGGTCGCGTCATAACGCGCGCCGATGATGGCGTTGGCGCCGAGCTCGGCCGCGTGCTCGACCATGAGATCGAAGGCGTCCCCGCGCGCCCGCTCGCAGAGCTGGGTGTAGAGCGTGATGTTGCCGCCGAACAGAGTCTGGAACCCCGCGCCGATGCTGCCGATCACCGAGCGCGAGCGCACGATGATGCCGCGGACGACGCCGAGGTTCCGCACGACGCGATAGCCCGGCAGCTCGAAGGCCGTGGTGACGAGGGCGTGGTCGAGTGTGCTGGTTGCCATGCCAGTATTGGTAGCATCTTTGACGCTCCGGCGCTAACGGCGGACGGCGACCTGCCGCGCCGAGACCCCAAATAATCGGGCCGCGAGGGCGGCCGCCGTCACGAGCAGGACACGGAATTGGGCTGCGCTGCGCGGCTTTGCAGGCTCGGACACTTCGGCTAAGACCGAACCATGTCGGTATGAACCACGGTAGGATTGGGTCATGTCAGAAACACTCGATATCGCCCGCGTCGGCGCCCTGATGGGCGATCCCTCGCGTGCCTCCATGTTGATGGCCCTGATGAGCGGCGAGGCGCTGACAGCGACGGAGCTCGCCTATCGGGCCGGAATCGCGTTGCCGACAGCGAGCGGCCACCTGGCGCAACTCGTCGACGGCGGATTGCTCGCGGTCGCGAAGCAAGGCCGGCACCGCTACTACCGGCTGGCCGGCCCGGCGGTCGCGCACGCGGTCGAGACCATGAGCGAGCTCGCGATCGAGGTCTTCCCCTCGCCTCGCCGGCGCGTCATGCCCGAGGACGCGCCGCTCCGCCGCGCGCGCACCTGCTACGATCATCTCGCCGGCCGTCTCGGCGTCGCACTCGCGGAAGGGCTCGTGCAGCGGCGCGTGCTCCGGCGCGCCGACGGCGAGCTCGCCCTGGTGCGACGGGGATCGGGCGAGGAGCTGCTCAACGCGTGGGGCATCGACGTCGCCGAGCTCGAGAGCGAGCGCCGGCCGATGGTCCGCACTTGCATCGACTGGACCGAGCGCCGCCCGCACCTGGCGGGCGCGTTGGGCGCCGCCATCGTCGATCGATTCCTCGAGACCGGCTGGATCCGCCGCCGCCGCGACGACCGCGCCGTCTCCGTGACGCCGCTCGGCCAGCGGAGACTGAGAGAGGAGCTGGGAGTCTCGGTCTAAGCACCGGACAGATTGAGTGCGCCCTTCGACTCACGGCCCTCCGGGCCGTGGCTCAGGGTTTCTTTCTGGCGCCTTCATCCTGAGCCGCCTGCGTCAGCAGGCGAGTCGAAGGACGCAACGCCGTTGGGGCCAGCGACTCAATCCACCTCCGCTTGGTTCACCGCCAAGCGGAAGGAATGCGCCGGATAGATGCCGAGGATCTTCATCTCGCGGGTGAAGAAGCGGAGCTCGTCGAGGGCGAGCTTCACCGGCCGATCCTTGGGATGGCCCTCGATGTCGGCGTAGAACTGCGTCGCGGTGAAGCGGCCTCCCAACATGTAGCTCTCGAGCTTGGTCATGTTGATGCCATTGGTGGCGAAGCCGCCCATGGCCTTGTAAAGCGCCGCCGGTACGTTGCGCACCCGGAACACGAATGTGGTGATGACGAGCCCGCCGTCATTCGCCGCCACCCGCGAGCCCTTGGACATCACCAGGAAGCGCGTGGTGTTGTGGCTCGCGTCCTCGATATCCTTCTTGAGCGTCGCGAGATCATGGATCTCGCCCGCGAGCTCCGAGGCGATCGCGGCCTCGCTGCGATCGCCTCGCTGGGCGATCTCCGCGGCGGCGCCCGCGGTGTCCGCCACCACGATCGGCTTCAGCTTCAGCGCGCGGATCATCCGCCGGCACTGGTTGAGCGCGTGCACGTGGCTCTTCACGGTCTTGATGGTCTTGAGCGTGGCGCCCTTCGGCGCCAGCAGCTGGTGGTTCACCCGCTGGAAGTGCTCGCCGATGATGTTGAGGCCGGACTCCGGCAGCAGGTGATGAATGTCGGCGACGCGGCCCGCGACGGAATTCTCGATCGGCAACATGGCGAGGCGCGCGCGGCCCTCGCGCACGGCTGATATCGCATCCTCGAAGCTACCGCAGGGGAGTGTCGCGAGATCGGGATAGACCTCGCGGCAGGCGAGGTCCGAGTAGGCGCCAGGTTGGCCTTGGAACGCGATGGTGTTGGCGGGGGAGCGTCGCATGTGCTGTCGGGATCGGAGCGCGGCATTATCGGCGGGGCGCCAGTATCTCGCGCGCGCGAGCGAGGTCGGCCGGAGTATCGATACCGAGCGGAAGCGTGTCAACGAGCGCCACGTCGATCCGCATGCCCGCCTCCAGCGCGCGCAGCTGCTCGAGGCTCTCGCGTCGCTCGAGCGCGCCTTGCGGCAATGCCACGTAGCGCTCGAGCGCCTCGCGCCGATAGGTGTAGAGACCGATGTGGTGATAGTGCGGGCCCTCGCCCCAGGGCATCACCGTGCGGCTGAAATAGAGCGCGCGGGCGATGCGCTGGCCAGGCGCGAAGGCGACCGCAGCCTTCACCACGCTCGGCGCCTGGCGCTCGTCCGCGTCGCGGATCTCGGTCGCGAGCGTGCCGATATCGACGGCGGGATCCTCGAGCGGCTCGAGCGCGGTGCGAATCGCCGAAGGCGCCAACGTCGGCAGGTCGCCCTGCAGACAGACCACGGCATCGTGACTCCGCCCGGGATCGACGTGGCGGAGCGCCGCCGCGATCCGGTCCGAGCCCGAGGGGAGCGCGGGGTCGGTCATCACCGCGCGGCCGCCGGCGCGCTCGACCGCGGCCGCGATCTCGGCGTCACCGCAGGCGACCACCACCGGCCCCACCGCG
>DATEGF010000186.1:0-3032 GCA_035280245.1 Allostellaceae bacterium | reverse complement strand
GAGCACGGTGTCGACGCCGGGGAAGCGGGCGAACGGGAACACCGCCTCCTTGACGCCGACGTGGTCGAGACGCGGCCGCTTGAGGTCGAAGCTCGCGAGCGCCTCGCCGGCCATCACGCGCGCCGCGATCCTGGCGACCGGGACGCCGATGACCTTGGCGACGAACGGCACCGTGCGGGAAGCGCGCGGATTGACCTCGAGGACGTAGATGTCGCCGTTCTTGATCGCGTATTGCACGTTCATCAGCCCGCCGACGCGGAGCGCGAGCGCAAGCTCGCGCGTCTGGCGCTCGAGCTCGCCGATCGTCGCCTGGTCGAGCGAGTGCGGCGGCAGCGCGCATGCCGAGTCGCCGGAATGGATGCCGGCCTCCTCGATATGCTCCATGATGCCGGCGATGGTGGTGTCCTTGCCGTCGGCAAGGCAGTCGACGTCCACCTCGATGGCGTCGGAGAGATAGCGGTCGATCAGGAGCGGACGCTTGTCGGAGACGACCAGGTCCGAGGGCCGGTCGAGGTCGCCGGCAAGCCGCGCGATGTAGCGGTCGAGCTGGGGCGCGTCGTACACGATCTCCATGGCGCGGCCGCCGAGCACGTAGGAGGGCCGGATCAGGATCGGATAGCCGATCGCCTCGGCGATCGCGCGCGCTTCCTCCGGGCTCTTGGCAATGCCGCTGTTGGGCTGACGCAATTTGAGCCGGTCGAGCAGCTGCTTGAAGCGGTCGCGGTCCTCGGCCAAGTCGATGGCGTCCGGCGAGGTGCCGAGAATCGGGACATTCGCCCGTTCCAGCGCCTCGGCGAGCTTGAGCGGGGTCTGGCCGCCGAATTGCACGATGACGCCGTGCAGCGTGCCGTTGGCGCGCTCGGTGTCGATGATCTCGATCACGTCTTCGGCGGTGAGCGGCTCGAAGTACAGCCGATCTGAGGTGTCGTAGTCGGTCGAGACCGTCTCCGGGTTGCAGTTGATCATGATGGTCTCGTAGCCCACCTCGCGCAGCGCGAAGGCGGCGTGGCAGCAGCAGTAATCGAACTCGATGCCCTGGCCGATGCGGTTCGGCCCGCCGCCGAGGATCACGACCTTCTTGCGGCCGGACGGGGCGGCTTCGCAGGCGGCAGCGCCGGCGAAAGGGGCGGCGTAGGTCGAATACATGTAGGCGGTCGGGGAGGCGAACTCGGCGGCGCAGGTGTCGATGCGCTTGAACACCGGCCGCACCCCAAGCGCCCGCCGCATGGCCGTGACCGCTTCGGCGCTGGTCCCGGTAAGCCGGCCGAGGCGCGCGTCGGAGAACCCCATGGCCTTGAGGCGGCGGAACGCGGCAGCGCTCCCGGGCAGGCCCTTCGACCTGATCTCACCTTCCTTGTCGACGATGCCGCGGATTTCGGCGAGGAACCACGGATCGATACGGCAGGCGTCGAAGATCTGGTCGTCCGAGACGCCGTGCCGCATCGCCTGCGCAATCCTGAGCACCCGGTCGGGCGTGGGCGTGCCGAGCGCGGCGCGGATGGCGGCGCGGGTCTCGCTCTGGCTCTGCCCAACGCCCTCGATCCTGATCTCGTCGAGGCCGGCGAGCCCGGTCTCGAGCGAGCGCAGCGCCTTCTGCAGGCTCTCCTGGAAGGTGCGGCCGATCGCCATCGCCTCGCCGACTGACTTCATCGAGGTGGTGAGGACCGCCTCGGCGCCGGGAAACTTCTCGAACGCGAAGCGCGGCACCTTGGTGACGACATAGTCGATGGTCGGCTCGAAGCTCGCGGGCGTCGCTCCGCCGGTGATGTCGTTGGCGATCTCGTCGAGCGTGTAGCCGACCGCGAGCTTGGAGGCGACCGTCGCGATCGGGAAGCCGGTCGCCTTGGAGGCGAGCGCGGAGGAGCGCGACACCCGCGGGTTCATCTCGATGATCAGGAGGCGGCCGTCCTCGGGATTGACCGCGAACTGCACGTTGGAGCCCCCGGTCTCGACCCCGATCTCGCGCAGCACCGCGATCGAGGCGTCGCGCATGATCTGGTATTCCTTGTCGGTGAGGGTGAGCGCCGGCGCGATGGTGATCGAGTCTCCGGTATGGATGCCCATCGGGTCGAGGTTTTCGATCGAGCAGATGATGATGGCGTTGTCGTTCTTGTCGCGAACGACCTCCATCTCGAATTCCTTCCAGCCAAGCACCGACTCCTCGATCAGCACTTCGGTGGTGGGCGAGGCGTCGAGGCCGCGCTCGACGATCTCGATGAACTCGGCCTTGTTGTAGGCGATGCCGCCGCCGGTGCCGGCGAGCGTGAACGAGGGCCGGATGATCGCCGGCAGGCCGATGTCGGGAAGCGCTTCGAGCGCCTCGATCAGGCCCTTCTCGATGTAGCGTTTCTTGCGCTCGGGTTCGCGCGCGTCAAAGAGGGCCGCGAAGGCGTCGAGCGCGGCCTGCTCGTCCTTGCCCGGCAGGCCGCGCGCCTTGATCGCCGCGACCTCGGCTGCGTAGAGCTCGCGATCCTGTTGCTTGAGATCGGAGGCGTTGGCGAGCGACGACTTCGGCGTCTCCAGCCCGATCTTCTTCATCGCCTCGCGAAAGAGCTCGCGGTCCTCGGCCTTGTCGATGGCGGCGGCGTCGGCGCCGATCATCTTGACCCCGAACTTGTCGAGTACGCCCAGGCGACGCAGCGACAGTGCCGTGTTGAGCGCGGTCTGCCCACCCATGGTGGGCAGGAGCGCGTCGGGCCGCTCCTTCTCGATGATCCGCGCCACCATCTGCCACGTGATCGGCTCGATGTAGGTGACGTCGGCCATCTCCGGGTCGGTCATGATGGTGGCCGGGTTGGAGTTCACGAGCACGACGCGGTAACCCTCTTCCTTGAGCGCCTTGCAGGCCTGGGTGCCGGAATAGTCGAACTCGCACGCCTGCCCGATGATAATGGGGCCGGCGCCGATGATCAGGATCGAGGAGATGTCTGTCCGCTTGGGCATATCGCTCCGAGCTATGTGGGCGGCTTGGCGCACAAAAAAAGGGCGCGCTGCTCGCGCGTCCTTCGGTCCGCGCCCACCGGAGGAGCGGC
>DATEGF010000185.1:0-2146 GCA_035280245.1 Allostellaceae bacterium | reverse complement strand
CGCCAGCGTCACCAACTCGGGCCTGCTCCTCACCCCGATGATGCTCGGCCTCATCGTGGCCAGCGTCCTCTCCGGGCAGCTGATCCCGCGGATCAAGCGTTACCACTACCTCGGCACGATCGGCGTCGTGCTGATGATGGTCGGCATCTACCTGCTCGCGCAGACCACGACCTCGACGTCCCAGATGTCGATCACGATCGACATCGTCCTCGTCGGCCTCGGGCTGGGCGCGACCATGCCGCTCTACATCAACGCCGTGCAGAGTGCGCTGCCGATGCGGTACCTCGGCGTGGGCACGAGCCAGATTCAGTTCTGGCGCAACGTCGGTGGAACGGTCAGCTCGGCGATCCTCGGCAGCATCCTGGCGCAGCGCCTGCCCGGTGCCATCGCCTCGGAAGTCACCAAGCTCCATCTTCCTGCGACAGCCCTCGACGCCCTGGGGAAGTCGGCCGCCAACCCGAACGAGTTGCTCGATCCGGCACAGATCGCCGCGCGGAAAGCCTCGTTGCCCGCGCAGCTGGCGCCGCTCTACGATCAGGCGATTCATGCGGTCCGCAGCGCGCTGGCGCTCACGCTTCACGACCTCTTCCTGATCGCGCTCGCGTTATCCGCGATCGCGCTGATCGCCTCGCTCTTCATGCCCGACGTGCCACTCCGGTCGCGCCAACCGCAGCGGCAGGCGGCCGCCCGTGACGTCCCGGCGTTGGCGGCGGAGCCCGAGGCGGCGATAGGCTGAGGCACATGAGCCGTGGCTGAGGCGGCGATCGCGGCGGAGCAACTGGTCAAGCGCTACGGGGAGATCGAAGCCGTTCGGGGCATCGACCTTTCCGTCATGCGCGGCGAGATCTTCGGCTTTCTCGGACCGAACGGCGCGGGCAAGTCGACGACGATCAGCATGCTGTGCACGCTGCTCAGGCCGACTTCGGGCCGCGCGGCGGTGGCGGGCTTCGACGTCGCCGGTGACCCGGATTCGGTGCGGACCCGGATCGGCCTCGTCTTCCAGGACCCGGCTCTCGATGAACAGCTCACGGCAAAGGAAAACCTCGAGTTTCACGCGTTTCTATACGACGTACCGCGGGCGATTCGGAGGCATCGGATCGACGAAGTCCTGTCGATGGTCGAGCTGGCCGATCGGGCCAGCTCGAAAGTGAGCACCTTCTCGGGCGGAATGAAGCGCCGCCTCGAGATCGCGCGTGGCATTCTCCACTCACCCGAGGTGTTGTTCCTCGACGAGCCGACGCGTGGCCTCGATCCGCAGACGCGCAGCCACATCTGGGAATATCTCCGAGAGCTGCGCCGGCGCGAGGGCATCACGATCTTCATGACGACCCATTACATGGACGAGGCTGAGGTCTGTGACCGGATCGCCATCATCGACATGGGCCGGGTCGTGGCGCTTGGCACGCCTGACGAGCTGAAGGCGCGCGTCGGCGGCGACGTCATCACGATCGCGACGACGGACATCGCCGCCAGCGCTGCCGAGCTCGCCTCCAAGTTTGGGCTGACGCCGGCGGCGGACAACGGTACCCTTCGCGTCGAGGTGTCGGACGGCGCCGCAATGATCCCTCAGCTGGTGCGCGAACTGTCGGCGCGCGTGACCGCGGTCACGCTGCGGCGGCCCAGCCTCGACGACGTGTTTCTCAAGCTCACCGGCCGCGCCATCCGCGAGGAGCAGGCTGGGGCGCTCGATCAATTGCGGATGATGGGCGCGCGATGGGGAGGCCGGCGCCGTTGATGGCGGTTCCTGCCACCGCCCCGAGCCAGCCCGCGAGCGTCCGCCGCATCGACACGCGGAGCGCAACGCTTCGCGCGATTTACATCATCTGGTATCGCGACCTGTTGCGCTACTGGCGAGACCGTTTCCGCTTGCTCGCCTCGCTGGCGCAGCCGCTGCTGTATCTGGTGATCTTTGGTACTGGCCTCAGCTCGTCACTCCGCGGCCTCGGCGGCGGGCTAGGTGGGGCGACCTCCGTCAATTACGTCCAATTCATCTATCCGGGGATTATTGGGATGGCGGTGCTGTTCACGTCGATCTTCAGCGCCATGTCGATCGTCTGGGATCGCGAGTTCGGCTTCCTCAAGGAGGTGCTGGTCGCGCCCATCGACCGCTCGGCGATCGCGATCGGCAAGGCGCTGGGAGGCAGCA
>DATEGF010000184.1:0-20742 GCA_035280245.1 Allostellaceae bacterium | reverse complement strand
CGAGACCACGATCCGGATCGACGTCTCCTATGGGGACGGCGTCTACAAATCGATCGACGCCGGCCGGACCTGGTCCCATGTCGGCCTCAAGGCCAGCAAGCACATCGGCCGCATCGCGATCCACCCGCGCGATCCCGACATTGCCTTCGTGGCAGCGCTGGGCGACATCTTCGGTCCCTACGAGGAGCGCGGCGTCTTCCGCACGCGGGACGGCGGAAAGACCTGGCAGAAGGTGCTCTACCGCGACGCCGACACCGGCGCGGTCGACGTCTCTCTCGATCCCAACAATCCCCGCATCGTCTTCGCGACGCTCTGGCAGACGCGGCGGAACTTCTGGAACCTCTCGAGCGGCGGGCCCGGGAGCGGCCTTTTCCGCTCCATGGATGGCGGCGACACTTGGGAGGAAATCTCCGACGCGACCGGGCTCCCCTCGCGCCCCCTGGGCAAACTCGGCGTCAGCGTGTCGCCCGCGCTCTCGGGCCGCGTCTTCGCGCTCGTCGAGGCGGTCAACGAGAAGACCGGTCTCTACCGCTCTGACGATTACGGCCGGCGCTGGACGCAGGTGTCATCGAACCGCGACCTCATGCACCGGCCCTGGTACTACACCCATGTCTTCGCGGACACGCGCGACGCCGACACGGTCTACATCTGCAATCTGCAGATGTGGAAATCGACCGACGGCGGCGTGAGCTTCAGCGAGATCAACACGCCCCACGGCGACAACCACGATCTCTGGATCGACCCCGTCGACCCCAACCGGATGGTCCAGGGCAACGACGGCGGGTGCAACGTCTCCTACAACGGCGGCACCACCTGGTCGTCGATCTACAACCAGCCGACGGCGCAGTTCTATCGGATCGACACTGACAACCGCCATCCCTACCGGGTCTACGGCACGCAGCAGGACAACACATCGGCGGCGGTGCCCTCCTCGACCATCTGGGGCGCCATCACGCTCGGCGACTGTACTTACCCCGGCACCGGCGAGAGCGGTTTCATCGCCGTTCATCCCAAAGACAACGACATCGTCTATTGCGGCGCCATCGGCTCGAGCCCCGGCGGCGCCGGCGCGCTCCAGCGCTACGACTACCGCACCGGCCAGATCCAGCTGGTGAACGTGTGGCCGGAGGGATCGCGGGGCGTGGCGCCGAGGGACCTCAAGTACCGCTTCGCCTGGACCTATCCAATCGTGTTCTCGCCACATGCGCCCCACGCGCTCTATGCCGCGGGGAACCACGTGTTTCGCAGCACCGACGAGGGCATGACCTGGCAGGAGATCTCGCCGGACTTGAGCCTCAACGACAAGAGCCGCCAGGGCCACTCTGGCGGCGACGTCACCCGCGAGAGCGCCGGCGCCGAGATGCACGCAACCTGCGCCTCGGTCGTGGAATCACCACACCGCAAGGGCGAGATCTGGGCCTCGACCGACGACGGACTCGTCCATGTGAGCCGCGACGACGGCGCCTCCTGGAAGAACGTGACGCCGCCCGACATGCCGAAGCTCGCCTATGTCGGCTGCGTCGAGATCTCCGCGCACGACCCCGACACGATCTACCTGAGCGCCACGCGCTACAAGCTCGCGGACTACGAGCCCTATCTCTTCCGCAGCACCGATTCCGGCAAGACCTGGCAGTCGATCAACGGCGATTTCCCCGCGGGCGAGATCACGCGCGTGGTGCGCGCCGATCCCGCGCGGAAGGACTTGCTCTTCGTGGGAACCGAGACCGGCATCTTCATGAGCCTCAACGATGGCGCGAGCTGGTCGCGCCTCGCCTGCGGCCTGCCCGTGGTCCCCGTCTACGACCTCAAGGTCAAGGGCGCCGATCTCATCGCGGGGACACACGGCCGCTCGTTCTGGATCCTCGACGACATCTCGCCGCTTCGCGAGCTCGCCGACGGCGGCACCGCGACGCGTCTCGTCGCGCCGCGCACCACGATCCGCAACCGGCTGCGCTTCGGCTCGCTGCGCTCGGCGCGGCGCGGCATCTCCTTCGAGCTCGCCTTCGGCCTCGGCGGCGGCGTCATCACGACGGAGCAGCCGGACGGCCGGAAGACCCGCGAGTTCCTCGACGTCGGCGAGAATCCGCCGAACGGTGTCATCGTCTATTACTGGCTGGGCGACGGAGAGACCGGCCCGGTCACCCTCACCTTCCGAGACGGCGCCGGCAAGGAGATCGTGACCCTCCGCAGCGACGACACCAAACTCGGTGCCGACAAGCGGCCGCCTGCCGAGCCCGGCCTCAATCGCTACGTCTGGGACATGCAGTACCCGCCGCCGGTCCGGCTCGACGCGTCGCTGGTGACGCCGCGTGTGAAGCCTCTGGCGCCCGACGCCGACCCTCCGGGTGGTCCGGTCGCGGTGCCCGGCGACTATTCGGTGGAGCTCGCTGTCGGATCGACCAAGGCTTCCGAGAATTTCAAGATCGCGCGCGACCCGCGCCTCACGACGCCGCTCGACGGTCACCAGAAGCAGTTCGACCTGCTGCGCGAGATCGTCCAATCGCTCTCGCTCCTCAACCAGTCGGTCAATCGCATCCGCCGCCTGCGACGGCAGCTCGATGCGCTGACCGACGCCGCGGGCGAGACTCACCCGGACGTTCGGGAAAAGTCGAAGCGCGCCTCGGTGAGCCTGCACGCCATCGAGCGCGTCCTGGTCGACGTCGAGCGAGAGTCGTCGCGCGACATCCTCCGCCACCCCGCGGGCCTCGACGACACGCTGGCCGACCTCATCAACAACGTCGCCGTCTCCGACACCGCGCCGACCGCATCGGCCGAGGCCGTCGCGCGCGAGGTCATGGCCAAGGTCGCCGTCGAGTTCGCGAAGCTGGAGGCGCTGCTGCACGGCGACATCGCCGGCATCAACACGCTCGCCGCCGAGCGTCGGCTCGCGCGTGTCGCGGGCTGACGCTTGACACGGCGCGCGAGTTCAGTGACCGATTGATATCGGCCGGATCAACCCGAGGAGAGACCGTCCATGGATTTCATCGAGCAGTGGTTTGGAATTTCCCCCGACGGCGGTGACGGCTCACTCGAGGTGTTGTGGATCGGGGCCGTCGTGGTGGTCGTGCTCGCGGTCGCCTTCCGCAAGCGCATCGTCGCGGGCCTCTCGCGCAAGGGCAGCGCTCGCTGAAGTCCCCTTCCCGGCTCCAATGCCGGACCTGACAGCCGCCGCTGTCCGCGGCCTCTATCCCGTCACCGCGCACGAGACGTTCTTGAACCACGCCGCGGTCGGGCCGATCTCGACGCGCGTAATCGCGGCCATGCAGGCGCAGCTGCTGCGGCACGCGACGGATCCGTTCCGTCAGTCCCAACTGAATGCGCCCATCTACCGTGAGGGCCGCGAGCGCGCGGCGCGCCTGGTGGGCGGTGCTCCCGACCGCATCGCCTACATCCAGAACACCTCCCACGGCGTCTCGCTGCTGGCGAACGGCCTCGGCCTCAACCCTGGCGACAACGTCATCGTGCCCGAGCGCGAGTTCCCGTCGAACACGCTCCCCTGGCTCCGGCTCGAGGCCGCCGGCGTTGAGATCCGACGCGTCGCCGCGATCGCCGGGCGCATGACAGCGGATGCGATCCGCCCCGCCCTCGACGCACGCACCCGCGTCGTCACGCTGAGCCATGTGCAGTACTGGAACGGCCATCGCTGCGACGTGGCTGGGATCGGCGGGCTCTGTCGCCCCGGCGGTGTCCACCTCATCGTCGATGGCACTCAGTCGATCGGCGCGATGCCGCTCGACATGGCCGCGAGCGGCGTCGACGCGGTCGTGGTGAGCTCGCACAAGTGGATGCTCGGCCCGATCGGGATCGGCTTCCTCGCCTTCTCCGCTCGGATGCTGGAGTGCGTCGCGGTCACCACCCCTGGCTGGCTCAGCGTCAACGACCCCTTCGAGTTCCACAACACACTCGACTTTCTCCCAGACGCACGGCGCCACGAGCCCGGGACGGAGAACGGCGCCGGCATCTGCGGCCTCACGGAGCGGCTCCGCGAGATCGACGACTTCGGGCTCGCCGCAATCGAAGCGCGCATCCTCGGCCTCAACGACGAGATCGCCGAGGCCGCGCGCCGGCTTGGCGCCGAGGTCGACCGGCACGCGCCCGCGGAGCGATCGGGCATCCTGACCTTCGCCTTTCCGGGCCGCGACAACGCCGCCGCGGTCAAACACCTCCTCACGGCGAAGGTGCGTGTGAGCCTCCGGCACGGTCGCATCCGCGTCTCGCCGCACTACTACAACGACGCTACGGATGTCGCGGCTCTCGCGGACGGCCTCGCGGGTTTCTTGAAGACCGCGTAGGCGCGGGCTCTGGACTCGTCAGACGCTCGGCAGCTCCAGGGCCGAGCGCAGACGTCCGGCGCCTCGCTCGTAGAGCATGGCGTGACGTGCCGGAGCCAGGAGATCGGCACGCTGCGAAAACTCCGGGAACACCTTGTTGAAGGGAATGGCGCCGCAGCCCGTCACCAGACAGTCGCGTTTGTGCTTTGGACAGCGGTTGAACCTGCAAAGCCGGCCCAGGTATCGGTCGCTGCCCGGCTCGATCAGGAAGATGTCGAGCTCGTTGGGCGGGACGCTGATGCCCGTTCCGGCGTCGTAGGCTTTCCTCAATGCCACCGCGGCCGCCCGACGGAGCTCGCCGAGCCGATCCTGGCTATCGATCCACAAAGCCAGATCTAAATCCTTGCATTCGTGCCAGACCTCGATGCGCGCGCTGCGAAACTCGCGGAACCGGGGAACCTCCTTCCAGAGCGCCTTGGCGACCGACCCGATGACCGCGACGGCCCGGACCTCCGGAAATGCCATCCAGGCCTCAACGACCGCGTCCGCCGCCATACGGAACTGCCGCTGCCGAGCGAGCATATAGATGTTCTGCTCTTCAATCTCAGCGCGCCGCATCGATTCACTCCAACAGCGTCATGAATTTGCGCTTTCGGTGGAAGCGGGATTTGAGCTCGGTCAGATACGTGGCCTGCTCCGCCGCGCTGCGCAGTTTCGCCATACGGGCAACGAGCTTGGCGGCCTTGGCGTAGGCCCCGTCGCCGCCGACAGTCGCGAAGAACTGCACGTGCGCATCATAGACCCCGAGTGCCTCGCGGGGGTGGGTCGCCTCGGTCGCGCGGGCGAGCTCGTCTCTGACGCCGAGATCGAGCCCATGCCGCCTCACGGCGGCCCAGGCCGCATCGAACATCTTCTCGTGCATGAGGATCCGGATCAGGAGGTCGGCAACGTCGCGTGTCGGTACGGAGGTAACGCGCGCCTCCAGGAGCGCGCTTGCCCGCTCGCGCGAGGACACGCCAACGAGCTCGCGGATGGCCAGGTAGAGGTCGAGGCGCGGAGCCTGCTCGAATGCGCTCCAAAGCCGCACCTCCGCGTCGGCCTTCCGGCCAGCCTTCACAAGGAGATCGGCAGCGAAGAGCACGAGCCCGGTGTCCGGCTCATCGTCCTCGAACATCCAAAGCCCCTCCTCGGCGCGTTGAAGCGCCTCCTCCGCTCGCCCCTGCACCAGGCAGAAGTTGGCGAGCTGCAAATAGTCCCACGCCGACGACAGGTTCCGCGCGCGGAGCGCGATCCGCGCATCGAGGTCGCCGTCCCGCTCGGCGAAGATATCCAGGACCGACTTCAGCCGCTGCGATCGATGCGCGAGGTCATCGCCATGCGGCGCCCGTTTGGATTTCGGCGGAAGCTTATCCCAAGCCTCCTGGGCGAGCCGCCGGTATTCGGCCATCCCCGCCTCGCCAAGCACATCCTCGTAGCGGACCGAGGCGCGATAGAAAGTGTCGTACGTGCCGTCCATCTCCCTCTCGAAGAGATCGCGGGCCAGCGCCACCGGATCGGGACGCGCCGCTTTGCAGGCTGCCAGGTGAATCTCGCCCGTGCGCTCGAGCAAGGCGCCGCAATGGCCGTCGGAATCGTCGATGTCGCGGGCTGCGCTCTCGATTGCGTCGATCGCGTACTCGGCGAGCTGCCGGGCAAGCCGAGCGCGGCCGCTCGTCACGAAGCTCTCGACCGCGTCGAGGACGGCGGCAACGCCGCTGGCCCAATCCTCTGCCTCGCGGTAGTCGACGGATCCGCCGCTGCGCGTCGCCGCGTCGACTGCTCGCCGCAATCGAGCCTCTACGACCTCGTCGTCGGCATCCGCTTGCGTGGCAACGGCAGCGAGATCGAGCGTGCGGAACAAACCCGCATCCCGCTCCACCAAGTCCATGATGATCGATACCAGCTCCGCGGTGCTTTTCGCTTTCAGGTGATCGCGGATGCGGGTGAGCGCACCGCCGCTACCGGCTTGATCCTCGCCCTCGGCGTTCGTCGCCAATGCAGTGGCGACCATATGCTTGCAAAAGCCCCAGTCCTCGAACGCGCGGCAAGAGCAGCTACCGTCGATCCGCTTGCCGCGTCCCGTGAGCTCGGTGCGATAGTCCTCGGTCCCCGCGACCTGTGCCAGCACGCGCTTCGGCTCGATAGCGAGGATCACCACCTGCCCATCGGCGAAATACTCCTCGCCCCGCGCGAAGACTTTCGGGCCGGCGAGCTTCCGGACGGCATCGATGTCGAAACGCGGCTCAGAGGCTTTCATACCGGCGGATGCAGCAGACCATCGCGCTCGATGAGCCGCAATGCCTCATCGAGGGTCACGGACGCATGGAGGCGCCACCACGTCCCGGTATGCCGATGCCACATCACATCGAATCGCGTCTCCGTGAGACATTCGTCCACATGGTCGAGCCGCGTGAAGGCGGCGTCGAACTCCTCGCCGGCATTCTCAGCGAAGCCGGACCGAAACCGCGTGATGAAGCTGTATTTGTTGCCCCGCCATCTGCCGAGGAGGTCGATCGGGTAGTTGAGATCGGTCGGAGCGATCTTCGTCAGGAAGCGCGGCTTCAGCACCTCGGCGATGAAGCGCTCACATCGCGTGGCGATGGCGGCCTTCTCCGCCGCGCCGAGCTTCGCGACGCGAACCCATCTGTAACCTTCCCTCAATCCGCCACCCCTCGAATATCGTTCGGTCATGGTAGCGCCCTGCATTGCAAGCGCAACTCTTGCAGCACGCGGTCCGGTCCGAACCGAGCGATGAGATTTTTATGGCCGGCCCCACGCGGGGCCACTGGACGATGGGGCGTCCCTCGGACGGGATTTACGCCCGAGCCGCGTTGGGTTGCGGGCGCGCCAGCAAATAGAACGCAACGACGTGCGTGATCATCAGCAGGGGTACGTAGATGATCGGGATGACGTAGGTGGCGCCCAGCTCGCCCGCTACCGCCGCGAGGCCGAGCTCGGTCCCGTGATAGTAGTCGACAATGATGTCGACGGCCCCCACGACATTGAAGGCGACGACGAGCGGCCAGAAGACCGACCGTAGCCGCACCGTGATGAGCGCCAGCATGGCCAGCACCCCCGTCGCGAAGTCGCCGTAGGCTGCGAAGGTGGCGAAGCCCGCGGGCAGATTTGGGCCGATGACGCCGGGAACCAGGAACACGAGGCCGAAGAAGCGGAAGCTGTGCAGGGTCGCGATAACGCGGTGCGCCTCGATCGAGTCCATCGACCTGAGCTTCGGCCAAAGGTATGCGCTCAGGAACAGGAGCCACGGCACGTAGCCCAAGCCGAGATGGATCTGGAAGACGGTTGCGGGCGACAATGGGGATCCCTTTCAGGTCTTGAGTTGCAGCGCCATGTCCGATGGGCGGCGAGTTACTGCTTGGCCGGCTGGCTGCTCAACAGCAGACGCAGCGGCATCAGTGGCCCGACTGGAATGTATTCGTGATCCAGCAGGTGCTCTTTCGCGAGCGGCAGGGACTCCATGATGGATTTCGCCTCTGCGACATCTCTCGTGTTCAGGAGGAAGACGCCTCCGCGGCCGTCCGCTCGCGAGTACCAGTCGCGGATTTTGCCCTCGAGATAGAGTTGCACCGTGGCGCGTATCTCGGCGGGCATGACCGCCATGACCTGCTCACGGTTTACGCCGGGCTTTGCCGTCAGCAGGGCAAAGACACCGGTGGTGCTCGAGCTGGCAGTCTGGGATTGGCCGGTCATAGGAAGGCTCCTTTCGGGATCGTCATGAGTGGGAGGGGCGGACGACTTGCCGACCGACGCGATGGCCCGGACGCCCGTTCTGCCCGTCAGATATGCGGCCGCTTCCGGCGCGCGACTATCCGCGATAATGTCGACGAGCCATGAAGCAGAGCTTCACAGTCCGGCAGGGCGCGCTCGACGGTGTCGAGGCGTTCCTCGCCGTCGCCAAGCATCGCAACTTTCGCCGAGCGGCCGCCGAGCTCGGCGTCACCCCGTCGGCGATGAGCCAGGCGGTCCGCGCGCTCGAGGCGCGCCTCAGCGCGGCGCTCTTCATCCGCACGACGCGCAGCGTCGGCCTCACCGAGGCCGGCGAGCGCTTCCTCTCGCGCGCGAAGCCCGCTTTCGCGGAGCTCGTCGCCGCCAGCGAGGCGGCACGCGATCTTGGCCGCCGACCGGCCGGCCTCTTGCGCCTCACGGTGCCGCGCGCGGTGGTGCCGCTCCTGCTGGAGCCGGTGATCGCCTCCTTCTGCCGAGCCTACCCCGAGATCGAGCTGGAGATCGCCGCGAGCGGGGAGCTGGTCGACCTCGCGGCCGAGGGGTTCGACGCCGGCATCCGGCTGGGCCAGTTCGTCCCCGCCGACATGATCGCGGTGCGGCTGACGCCGCCGTTCCCTCTGGCGGTCGTCGGCAGCCCGGATTATCTCCGCGATCGGAAACGCCCGGAGCGCATCGACGACCTGCGCGAGCACGCGTGCCTCCGCGTGCGCCGCTCGAACGGCTCGATCGCGCCTTGGCCCTTCATGGACGGCAACAAGGCCGTGGAGGCGATCGTCTCCGGCCCGCTCATCTCGAACGACTACCCCACGCTGCTCGGCGCCGCGATAGAGGGCGTGGGCCTCGCGCAGCTGCCCGCTCCGGTCGCCCGAGCGCCCATCGCCGACGGCCGCCTGCGCGCGCTCCTGACGCCCTTCGCCGTCACCACGCCCGGCGTCTTTCTCTACTACTCCGGCCGGCGCCAGGTCCCGCCGAAGCTGCGCGCCTTCATCGAGCACGTCAGACACCGGAGCACGGCGCGCGCTAAATGAAAGCGGCTATGGCTTTCGAAGCGGACCGGCGGGACGGTAGGTGTTGAAGAGAACGCCGCTTGGCGTGCTCCCCGTCGCGACCAGGGAGAGACCACGAGGCGGGACGCCATTCTCGAAGAGGCGCTTTCCCTTGCCGAGCACCACCGGGAAGACCCAGAGGCGATGCTCGTCGATGAGGTCGGCGACGATCAGCGTCTGCAGCAAGTTGCTGCTGCCCCAAAGATGCAGCACCGGCCCATCCGATGCCTTGATCCGGCGGAGCTCGGCCACGGCATCGCCGCCGATGCGCCGCGAGGTCTTCCAGTCGAGTTGGGCGAGGCTGCGCGTGACCACGTACTTCGTCGCCTTGTTGAACGCCTTCGCAATCGGGTTGTCGCCCTGGTGCGGCCAGTAGCCAGCGAAGATCTCGTAGGTCCGGCGTCCCAAAAGCATGTCGAACTCACCGGCGATCGTCTCGCCAATGACCTTGTGCGCGGCCTCGTCCACGAAAGGCATCGCCCAGCCGCCGTGGGTGAACCCGTCGCTCGGATCCTCCTCGGGGCCACCGGGCGCCTGCATGACGCCGTCCAGCGTGACTTGGGTAATCGCGATGATCTCTCTCATGATCTCTCTCCCGCTTTTGCAGTGATTCCATTCAGCGGGGCAGGCGGTCTCTCGCCGGCATCCGTCTTGCCCGGCTCGCCTTGCCAATTTTTGCCATAAGCCGTATATAGTGGTCATGAGCACTATGAATGTTTCGCTTCCGGAGTCGCTCAAAAACTTCGTCGACGAGCAGGTCACAAAGCGCGGCTACGGGACGAGCAGCGAATACGTTCGTGAGCTGATCCGCGCCGATCAGGATCGTCAACGTCTTCGCGCCCTCCTGCTCGACGGCGCGGCATCGCGGCCGACGGCGGCGGCTGACGAGGCGTATTTCCGAGGGCTGAGGGCTCGCGCCCGTAAAGCCAAAACGGGGTGAGCAAGAAGCCGGTCCTGCCGCGCGATCTCGCGCGTCGGGATGTCGAGGCCGCAGTCGATCATTACAGCCGCGAAGCCGGTCCGAAGATGGCGTTGGGCTTCGTCGATGCCCTCGAGGCCGCTTACAGGGCCGTCGCGGACCATCCTGCTGCGGCATCACCCCGCTATGCTCATGAGCTCGCTCTACCTGGACTGCGGACCCGTGCGCTTAAGCGCTATCCTTATCTCGTGTTCTGCGTGGAGCGAGACGACCGCATCGACGTCTGGCGCGTGCTTCATGCGAAACGAGACATTCCGGCTCGGATGCAGGAGCCCGAGAGCTGACGCGCTGCAGGGGTCTGGCACAGGCATATCCACTCTGACCCATTTCCGCAGTACCATTCCCCAGTAACCTATGACCAACTCGCGAGGAGGCGCCTCAAGTGAAGCGCGACTATTCCGGAAGCTGCCATTGCGGAGCCGTGCGGTTCCGCGCCGCGATCGACCTCGAGGCCGGCACGGTCCGCTGCAACTGCTCCGTCTGCCGAAAGGGCCGATTCTGGCTGGTGGCGGTGTCGCCGCAGGATTTCCACCTGGATCAGGGCGCCGGCGCGCTCTCGACCTATCGCTTCGGTCCCGGCAACATCGATCATCAGTTCTGCAGCCGCTGCGGGGTGAAGCCATTCGGTCACGCGCGTCAAGGCCCGATGGGCGAGTTCTATGCGGTAAGCGTAGCGACCCTCGATGGTGTCGACCCGCAGACCTTGGCCGCGGCGCCGGTCATGTTCGTGGACGGCGCCGCCGACGCGTTCGACCGCCCCCCGGCGGTGACGAGCCATCTCTAGCTTGCCGCTTCATTTCCGGTGCCCGAATATCCGGACATCACGCTCTATATCGAGCATCTTCGCTCCCGCGTCTTGAACGAGCCGATCGAGGAGGTGCAGCTCAAGAGCCCGTTCTTCCTCCGCTCCGTCGAGGTGCCGATCGCCGCGACGAAAGGGAAGCGGGTCGTCGAGCTTCGCCGCCTCGGCAAGCGGATCGTCTTCGCGCTCGAGGATGACCTCTTTCTCGTTCTGCATTTGATGATCGCGGGCCGACTTCGCTGGCGACCGCGCGGCACGAAGCCCGCCGGCAAGATCGCGCTCGCGACGCTCGACTTCCCCAAGGGGACGCTGCTCGTCACCGAGGCGAGCTCGAAGAAGCGCGCCTCGCTCTACGTCATTCGCGGCGAGGCCGGCCTCCGCGCCCACGATCCCGGCGGTCTGGAGGTTCTCGACACCGACCTCGTGCGCTTTCGCGAGGCACTCGTCCGCGAGTCGCATACCGTCAAGCGCGCGCTCACCGATCCGCGTCTCTTCAGCGGCATCGGCAATGCCTATTCCGACGAGATCCTCCACGCCGCGCGGCTCTCGCCGGTGAAGCTCACGCGAAGCCTCGGCGACGAGGAGGTGCAGCGCCTCTTCGAGGCGACGCGGCGGACATTGACCCAATGGGCCGAGCGTCTTCGACGCGAAGCCGGCGAGCGCTTCCCCGAGAAGGTGACCGCCTTTCACGAAGGCATGGCGGTCCACGGACGCTACGGAAAGCCGTGCCCCACCTGCGGCGCGCCGGTCGCGCGGATCGTCCACGCGGACAACGAGACGAACTACTGCCCACGCTGCCAGACCGGCGGCCGCCTCCTCGCCGACCGCGCGCTCTCGCGCCTGCTGCGCGAGGACTGGCCGCGCACGCTCGAGGAGATGGAAGAGCTGCGCCGGCGGTGAGCGCGGGCACGGGCTCGCGTGACTCGGAGATCTGAATCGATGGCATTGCCTGCTAGCGAGAGTTGTCCGCGAGGTACTGGATAACGGCCTTCTTGAGCTGCTCTACCGTGAGCGGCTTGCCCGAAGCGGGATCGGGCGCCTCCTTGCAGATCTCGGAAAGTTTTGCTTGGCGCGAGACGAAGATCTCGCCCTCGTCCGTCATGACGATGACCTGGCGCGCCAGCCGGTCGTTGCTAAAGCGCACCAGAAGCTCGCGCGCGGCGGCCGTCTGCTCGGGCAGATTGTTGTCGAGCCCATAGCGATGCGCCTTGATCGCGCGGTCGACGATCCACGACCATGATGCCTGGTCGGCGCGCACCTGGCTGTCATGGATGTAGGGGATCTTGACGGGCGTATCGCCCTTCAATCCAGCGGCGTCGGCCGACGACCACTGCCCGTCGAAATCCTGCAGCCGCTTCAGCTCGCGAATGGTCGCCAGCATGCCGGCGCGGCCCTCGGCCGGAGTGGCGTAGCTGTCGAGCCCGCGTTGCGCCAGCGGAGCGCCATCGCCGCTGAAGGCCTGCTTGCTGGTCACCAGCGGCTGGCTTTTCATGCCCATCACGCGGTCGAAGTCGCCGATCCACGCCGTCATGATCGCTTCCTTGGTCAGCGCGTTGCCGCCTGCGGCGTCAAGCCGCGCCTTGAGCTCGCTGACGTTGCGCAGCTCATTGATCAGTGGGTTCTCGATGCGGGCTTGCACGGCGTTAGCGCGCAGTACGCCCACCACGATCGGCGAGATCTGCAGGCCGAAGTCGGCCACCGCCCACAGAGTCTCGGATCGCGAAGCGGGTTGGCCGGCGATATTGCGGCCGGTGGTGAGGATGTAGATGTCGGTCGGCAGGTTCTCGCCGGGAATGAAAGCCGCGAGTGCCAGAGTCCCGGAGACAGCGGCGCCGAAGGTGCGCCGGAGCTTGGCCCGGAATTCCTGGATCGATTTGTAAGTAAGCGCGGTGTTCAGCCGGCTCTCCTCTTGCTCGGTATCGAAATAGATGCGCGAGCCTTTCGCGTCGTTCCACACGAGTTTATTCGAGAAGCTGCCGGTCTGCATCGGCACCTTGTCGGCGAGCAGCTGGCCGTAGATCATGCAAATCGTGAACAAGTCGCCGAGCGCGATCTTGCGTACCTTGGGCATGTTGGGATCATCGATGCCGGGAAACTCGATCGTCGTGCCGGCGGTGTAGATCCCGTCGATTTGCAGGTAGCGCCGCGCAAGCTTGCGGCGGTACTGGAAGTTCCGCAGCGCCGTATTGTCGTATAGCGGCTCAGTCGCGCCTCGCGCCGCGATCTCGTCGAGCTGCGCGGTGAACGCCAGGTCGTAGAGCTTATAGCGTTGGCGCGCCTGCTCCGGCGAGAAGGGAATACGCAGCTCGCGCACCAGGTGGATGGTGATCGGATTGCGCTTCAGATCGTCGAGCGCGTGTGTGTCCTTGTCATAGATCGCGTGGTAGTCGCCGTAGTCGCCGTTCAACATGTCGAGCGTGCTGTCGTACGTGATGCTGACGTCGTCGCGCATGAAGTCGGCGCGGTCGGCCGGCTGGCGGGCCACGACGCTCTTGGCGACGTCCGGTGGCAGGCCGTTACCCTGGAGTTCGCCAATCGACACGTAGCGCATCAGAGTAATCGCGCTGTCGGACGCTACCGAGCCCTTGACGTCCCAAGTCGTGCCGCCAGTCGATCCTTCGAATTGGCCGGTCAGTTGACCGTCTTTCTGGACCAGCACCAGCTTTGCGGCGGGATTGTTGATGATGCCCTTCTCGTCGCTGAAGGACCAAGTGCCGGTGAGGTCAAGGGTATCGGCGACCGAGGCGGTCGCGCCGGAAAGCCACAGCAGGATGGCGAATAGAACGGCCCTCGCCGGGTGCGAATACCGATGCATGGGCACCTCCGTCGGCGTCTGATTGAGGCCGGCAATTCTCGCACGGAACCGGCGGTCATGTCAGTCGCGACCGCCACAGCAGGCTCAAATCTTCTTCGCTCTTGCCGCTTGTTCCAAGCTCGCCCTCACAATCACGCGATGAAACGGTGTGATCGTCGCGAGATAGATACGCCCCAGCCGGTTATGGCAATGCACGACGGTACCCGCGACCAGCTCGCGCCCCTGTGTTGCATCGGCGCGAAGTTGGAGGGTGACGCGGAAGTCGAGATGCCGGTCATCCTCGCCCACGACCAACTCCGTGGCACTCTCTGACAGCACCGGGAAGAAGCCGATCACCGGCCCACGCGCCGCCGCGGCACGTCCGACGGCGCGCGACGATTTGACGCCGACTGTCGCCATCACCACATCGCGGACACGAGTGAGCGCACGAATCCACCACGCCTGTCGCTCGAACCCGGCGCGTGCCAGCACCCCCAGATCATCGCTGGCTCCCGCCGGCAGTCGGATCGCAAAGGCGTCCAAAAGGTCCGCGCCCGCGTAAAGCGGCGCCAGCACGCTGTTGCTCGGCATGGGCACGGCGCGCGCTTTGGTCATGCGATTAAGGTGGATCCGCATAGTATCGCCCACTTCGTCCAGGTATATCTACTCCGATCCTATTTCTTCAGTTTTGATTTTTCGTGGCCAGTTTCGCACTTGGACTTCAGAACAATGGTCGCTTAATATACACATAAGACCAACTATACATTGATCGCGCCAGTTGAAGATATGAGGAGAGACCATGCCTTCGCATTCCGACGCAAACGCGAAGAGCCCGTTAGACGCGGCGCAAAAGATCGTTGCCGAATTGGCTGGTATGACTACTGAGCATCAATCGCTTGCACTTAAATTTGCGACCGAAACGCTCGGCCTTCAAATGGCGGCCTTAGCGCCAACCACGACGCCTGCTGTTCACACGCCGCAGCAAACACCGCTGCCGCCGACCGCTGGCGCGGGTCACTCGACTGATATCCGATCCTTCACCGCGCTGAAAGCACCAAAGAGTGATCAACAATTTGCGACGGTGGTCGCCTACTTCTATCAATTAGAAGCAAAGCCCGACAACAGGAAGGAGTTCGTTGACGCGGATATAATGAGAGAAGCAGCTCGACTCGCAGGATGGCCACAGGTTCAACGCTGGCGAATGACCCTCACTAACGCAAAGAACGCAGGTTACCTGGATGCTGCGGGCAGTGGAAAGTTTAAGCTGAGTTCGGTAGGTGAGAACCTAGTGGCGATCACTCTCCCCGGCAATGACGGGCTCGCACAAGGCAAGAAGAACAGCACTACAAAGAAGTCGAAGAAGGGACGGGCGAAAACGAGCATCAGGAAGACGCGTTGAGGCGAACTCCTTGTGATTGAAGGACGGCGCACTTATGGCAGCCGTACACGAAACAATTGATGCTGCGATTAGTGAAGCGGTCGCCGCTCGCGCACGGGTATCGAAGATAAAATCTAAGCAGGTGCGCGGCGTGGACGAAATTGCCACGCTGAAGGCAACGGCCCAAACTTGGTTTCACACTCATAGACCAATTGTGGCTGCCACGGCGCCGACACTGGATCTTGGCGCTGTGGATGCGTGCTTTGCGACCGTGCTTGAGGCGACTGCAGGACACGCAGTCAAGACAACGTACCTGCACGCGCTGCAAGAGGCAAAGGCTGCCCTCATCTCGGTCCGAGCCGCAGCACTCGTTCCTCCCATCACGCCCGCGCTGACAGATGACCTTGCGCCGGACTTTTCACCTCTCGCTGGTAATCCGCAAATGCGGGAGATTCTCACCCGCCGATGGCACGAATGTGCCAAATGCGTGAATGCGGACGCGCACCTTGCTGCAATTGTGATGATGGGAGGATTGCTAGAAGCTCTCTTCGTAGCGCGCGCTAACAAGATGCCCGATAAGACGCCTCTCACCTCCGCCGCCAACGCACCGAAGGACAAGGTGACCGGGAAGACAACCAATTATCAAGATTGGATGCTAGATTCCTATATTAAGGTGGCGTTCGAGTTGAAATGGATTACGGAATCGGCGAAAGACGTTGCTGACAAGCTGAAGGAATACCGAAATTTCGTTCATCCAGCGAAGGAACTGCGCTATGGCGTGACTCTTTCCCTCAATGATTCGTCGATGTTTTGGCAGGTTACAAAAGCCTTGACCCGGCAATTGCTGCTGAGCGCGTGACCCGGCGACACGAGCGTGTCACCGCGCGCTCCACGAGTTGAATACTCTGTCACCGTAATTCCGCTCAACGGTGCGCAGCACTAGCTCGCACTCCCACTCCGCCTGTCGGGCTTAACCTCAAGCCGTAGGCCGATCGACGAGAGCACCTTCAGGACCGTGGTGAACTCAGGATTCCCTTTGGGGTCGAGCGATCGGTAGAGGCTCTCGCGAGCGAGTCCGGTTTCACGCGCGACTTGGCTCATACCGCGATCGCGCGCGATCTGGCCGAGCGTTTCCTTGATAGCGGTCGCATCAGAGCGGGCGAACGCGTCATTGAGCGCTTTCGCAACCCGCTCGAGCGCAGGAGGTTGAGGCGTGGATGAGGCGATGTCCTCGCCCGCGACGTAAAATGGCGCTTCAGCAGGCACTCTTTCCATCGCCGGAAGGAATGTATGCTGGACACCGGCCTCGACCAAACGCCATTCGTCGGCCGTCGCGCGCTCCTTCACATCCCGGCGCAACTCGTCGCTGCAGTGCGTAATGAAGTTCCTCCACGCGACCACAGATTTGATGTTGATAGCATCCTTGTCGGGTACATTGAACAACACCGCTATCTTGCCGGCGATGGCGAGGCGCAGCACATTGAGGACGGTGCCAGGACTTTTTCCATCCCATATCATTAGGCCGAAGTCCGCCTCACGCGCCATCTCTCGATCCTTCGCCGCATAGAACTGAAAGCCCTTTGCGTGCTTTGGTGCCTCTACGTGACGGGTGAGCCAGGTTCCAAGGTTGTTGCGCGGCGTCGCACCCGAACAGAACACCGTGACCTTGTCATAGTGCATTTCATGGAAGTGCCTCTGCACTGCTTTGTCCGCGCCATTGGCGTCTCCGACAATAACGCGGTGGCCAGTCGCGACGACATTGTCGAGCCGCTTCTTAACTTCGGAGGGAAGCCTGGAAACGTGTCGCGAGCCGCCGATGAAGATCGTGTTCAATGGTTGCTCCGTGTCTTGGTGATGGTAAGAGCTCGAACGACTGCAGCCCTGCCCGAGCCCAGCAGCTCATCCGTTATGGCATTCATCGTCGTCCCTGACCGAAAGAGGTCGTCGAACAGCAAGATATTGCGACCCTGTGTCTGCGTCGTGTCGACCTGATAGAGACCGTCGACCAGCTTTTTTCGTTCCTCGGGATCGGTGACGTTCTTAAGCTGCGTGGTGGGGCGGTTCGTCGTGATGCACGACAGCACCGGCACCCCGAGAGCAGCTCCGATTCCCTCGGCGAGAACGATGACTGGCTGCAATACTCGCTGGTGCGACGGCGGGACGGGCACGATGCTGTCGAACTTGTCGCGATACTGGGCAAGAAAGTTGGCGGCGGTTTCGATGATAGAACCCGCAGCCTCTTTGTCGGCGCGATTCTTTAGCCGAAACAGAAGCTCAGCAATTTCCGGTCGCACGGTATCGAACTGCATATGACCAAATTCATTGTGTCCGATCGGCGTGCTGCTGATCGTGTGAAGATCCAGCGCAAAGCCCGAGTGCCAATGGCCCTCTATTTTGATCGGGTTGATTTTGACGATCGCCATTGGCGCTCCTGAACTTGCCAGATGTAACCTATGGGCCACATATCGGCAAGATTGGACGCGAATTCAAGCCTGTAAGAAGACGAGGCGCTCCCGAGTTAAAATCCCACCTCCGTCAACCTGTGAGATCGAGTAACCCAACAGACGACTTATTTTTAGCTGATCATGTCCGATCTACTTAACTATTTGAAATGACTGAACATTTTAATCGAGTGCCTACTATCACTCCCACTCGATCGTCCCCGGCGGCTTGCTGGTGATATCGTACGTCACTCGGTTGATCCCCCGCACCTCGTTGATAATGCGCGTCGCCACCCTCCCCAGGAACTCGTGGGGAAACGGGTAGTAGTCGGCGGTCATGCCGTCGGTGGAGGTGACCGCGCGCAAGGCGCAGGCGTAGTCGTAGGTGCGGCCGTCGCCCATCACGCCGACCGTGCGCACCGGCAGCAGCACCGCGAAGGCTTGCCAGATCGCGTCGTAGAGGCCGCCGGTGCGGATCTCCTCGATGTAGATCGCGTCGGCCTTTCTTAGGAGCGCGAGCTTTTCCTCGGTGATCTCGCCGGGGATGCGGATCGCGAGGCCGGGGCCGGGGAACGGGTGGCGCTTCACCATGCTGTCGGGGAGGCCGAGCTCGCGGCCGAGGGCCCTCACCTCGTCCTTGAAGAGCTCGCGCAGGGGCTCGACCAGCTTCAGGTTCATCCGCTCCGGCAGGCCGCCGACGTTGTGATGCGACTTGATGGTGACGCTGGGGCCGCCGGTGAAGCTCACGGACTCGATCACGTCCGGATAGAGCGTGCCCTGCGCGAGGTAGTCGGCGCCGCCGATCTTTTTTCCTTCTTCCTCGAAGACGTCGATGAAGGTGGCGCCGATGATCTTTCGCTTCTGCTCGGGGTCGGTGACGCCCGCGAGCTTTTTCAGGAACAGCGCGCCGGCGTCGCGATGCACGAGGGGTATGTTGTAGTGGTTGCGGAAGAGGCTCACGACCTCCGCGCCTTCGTCCTGCCGGAGCAGGCCGGTGTCGACGAAGATGCAGGTGAGCTGGTCGCCGATCGCCTCGTGGATCAGCACCGCCGCCACCGCGCTGTCGACGCCGCCGGAGAGGCCGCAGATGACGCGCCCCTTCCCCACCTGCGCGCGGATGCGCTTGACCGCCTGCTCGCGGAAGGCCGCCATGGTCCAATCGCCGCGGCAGCCCGCCACATGGTGCGTGAAATTCTTGAGGAGCGCGCCTCCCTCAGGCGTGTGCACGACCTCGGGATGGAACATCACGCCGTAGAAGCGGCGCTTGTCGTCGGCGGTGGAGGCGAAGGGCGCGCCCTCGCTGACAGCAACGGAGCGGAAGCCCGGCGGCAGCGCGTCCACGCGGTCGCCGTGGCTCATCCAGACCTGCTCGCGCGCGCCCACGGGCCAGAGGCCCTCGAAGAGCGCGCTGGCACCCGTCACCTCGATGAAGGCGCGGCCGAACTCGCGGTGGTCGGATTGGGTGACGTGGCCACCCAACTGCTCGCACATGGTCTGGAAGCCGTAGCAGATGCCGAGCACGGGAACGCCCTGCTCGAAGGCCGCCGCTGGGGCGCGCGGCGAATTCTCCTCGCGGATCGAGGCGGGACCGCCCGAGAGGATGATCGCCTTGGGCTCGAAGGCCTTGAGGCGCTCGGGTGGCATGCTGAACGGATGGATCTCGCAGTAGACCCCGTTCTCGCGCAGGCGGCGCGCGATCAGCTGGGTCACCTGGCTGCCGAAATCGAGGATGAGGACGCGGTCGGTCATGGTCGACGGACCCTTTGGTCTCGGGGGTGGACTATCGGGGGTGGCGGGAGCGGGTGCAATGGCGCTGCGGGGGCGTGGTGCGTCCTTCGACTCGCGCGCTGCTCAGGATGAGAGACATTGTTGATGGCATTAAGAAAACCTCCTCATCCTGAGCCACGACCCCGTTGGGGTCGTGAGTCGAAGGACGCCGGGTGTTGGTCCGGGTGAGCATCGTTCCGGCGCTCGAGCGCGCGGCGACTCGGGAATCACGCCCGCTCCTTCTCCGCCCTCTCCTTCCGTGAGCTGCTCCCGGGGATCCTCCCTCTTGACTCGAACGCAATTTACGTTCAAGCTGAGTCGCGACCATCGAAGGCAAGGCGTGAGAGATCGGCGGGGACCGCACATCGAAATTACGAAACGAAGCCAGACTGCTATGATATATCAAAGGCATGATCGGTTTGGCTTTGCGAAAATCGACTCGAAAATCGTGGGAAAGCCGCAATTCTGGGTGCTCAAAAGCCAATTTTCGGCCTCGAAGCGAATGCGTATGCGGTCACGCCGGCGCCTTCTCACGCTTCTCCGCCTTCTCCTTCCGCGCGCGCTCCATGATCGCGACGAAGAAGCCGTCGGTGTGGTGGCGGGCGGTGCTGAGGCGGAGCATGCCGCCCTCCGCCGGGCACGCCGTACCGATGGTCGCGGCCCAGACCGGGGCGATCGCCACGGGCTTGAAATCGGGATGCGCGGCGAGGAAGCGCTCGACCTGATCCTCGTTCTCCTCCCGCAGCACCGAGCATGTCGCGTAGACGAGGCGCCCGCCCGGCTTCACCAGGCGCTGGGCGCTGTCGAGGATGTCGGCTTGCAATGCCCCGAGCTCGGTCACGTCCTCGGGCTTGAGGCGCCATTTGGCATCGGGGTTGCGGCGCCAGGTGCCGATGCCGGTGCAGGGCGCGTCGACGAAGACGCGGTCGAAGGACTGCGGGTGGCGCTTCACCCATTTGTCGCGATGGCTGGTGATGGGGTGGCGCTGGACGATGCTGGCGCCGGCGCGGCGCAATCTCTGGGTCGCACGCTCGAGGCGCGAGGCCGAGACATCACAGGCGACGAGGTGGCCGCGGTTCTGCATCTCGGCGGCGAGTGCCAGGGTCTTGCCGCCGGCGCCGGCGCAGAAGTCGACCACGCGCATGCCGGGCCGCGCATCCGCCAGCAGCGCCGCGATCTGCGAGCCCTCGTCCTGCACCTCGAGCAACCCCTCGCGAAAGACGTCGAGGGTCGCGAGCGGAATGCGCTCGCGCACGCGCAGGCCGAGCGGCGACCACGGCGTGGGCGCGGCCTTGATGTCCTCGTGGCGGAGCGCCACCCGCGCCTCCTCGCGGTCGCCCTTGAGGCGATTGACCCGGAGGTCGAGCGGCGCCTCGGTATTGAGTGCCGCCATCTCCTCGTGGAGCGCGCCGCCGAAGGCGCGTTCGAGATAGGGATGCAGCCAGTCCGGGAAATTGCCGCGGACGGCGGCGGGCATG
>DATEGF010000183.1:0-3993 GCA_035280245.1 Allostellaceae bacterium | reverse complement strand
CCTGTTGCACGCCCCGAGCGTAAGCCTGAGCACTCAAGAGCGATCCGCCAATTCGAAAATTCGTCCCGTTAAGTGACGCCCTTTTTGATTTAACATTGCGGGGCAGTTACTTGTAGCACAGCCTGCTGTGCGCGGCGCCCGCTTAGCCGACCTGACTGCGATAGGGACGAAGTTTCAGGGAGCGCGACATGCGGCGAGAGGTCACGTTCGAGGAGGAGGGTGTGGCCGGTAGCCGGGGCACTGCCTGGGCCGCGCTTGCCGTGGCGGCCCTCGCGGTCCTACTGATATCGCTCCCTGCCGCCGTCGCGCTGGGCGCCGTGCCCGGCGACGGGAAAGTCTTCGCGGTTCTGGCGGCGGGATTGGCGGCGGTCATGAGCGGGGCGAAGGCGGTGGCGGTGTTCGGAGGCCTGGCCGCTCGCCTCGTGGCGTCCCTCGACGTTCCAGCCACCGTTGCCGAGATCGAATAGCGCTTCTCCAAACCAGGCCGGGACGGCAAAGGAGGTGAGATCTATGCGCAAGTTGCTCTTTGCCGCTTTCCTCGCGGCTTCGGCGTTCCTGAGCCTGGCTTTGACCGTGGCAGCCGACGGCACCGGCCCCTGCTGCTGATTCCTGCCAGACGTTAATTAATCCACCCGCGCGTGCGTTAAGCTGACCGCGTGCCAGGTATGCACGCCATCGCGCCGGCGGAGGCGGATGGCCCGAGAGAGCAAGGGAGAGCTATCTCGGGCCGCCGTCGCGGCCGCCGTCGCGGGGTCGACGTTCGGCCCGGCTCCGTTAAGCAAGCCAGGGCCGAGGCGGGTCTGAGCCTGGGCCAGGTCGCCCAGGCCGAGATCAGCCGCACGGCCATCTATTTCGTCGAAACGGGCAAGGCGAAGCCATCCATGGAGACGCTCCGGCTCATCGCCACCCGGACCAACAAGCCGCTCGACTTCTTCCTCGGCGCCGCCCCGGCAGAGGCTGAAGAGATGAAGGTCGTTGAGCTGGAAAGGCTGGTCGCCGTCGGCGACAACGCCGCGGCGGTCGCGGCCGGCGAGAAGTTCCTTGGGACCAGGCCCTCGGCGGAAGCGACTGCCCGCGCCAGGTACTTCATGTCGCACGCCCTCATCCGCCTCGGCAGGCCGATGGAGGGGCGCCGCCACGTCTCGGCGGCGCGGGTCTATTTCGACCAGGCAGGCGACACGTTGATGACGGCCGAGTGCCTCGGCTGGGAGGCCGGCGCGGCGCAGATGCTGCAGGACATCACGGCCCTCGGTCTGGTGGAGGAAGCGCTGGCGCGCTGCCGATCACTCAAGCCGGTGCCGAGCACCACCGAGGCGCGTCTGCTCGCGATCCTCGGCCATGTCCACAACTCGCGGCACGACTACCGCCGCGCGATCGACGCCTACGAGCAGTCTTTGGCCATCGACGCGCATACTCCGGACCTCCGCAGGTTGTCCTACGTCTACGGCAACCTGATGCTCGTGTACCAGGAGCTCGGTCAGTACTCCGAGTCGGCGCGGTACGCACACCGGGCGATGGCGCTGTACGAGACGTTGCGCGACCGGGTTTCTGTCATGCGGACCGAGAACAATCTCGCGCTCCTGCTCCATAAGCAAGGTGACATCGCGGGCGCCATCCGGCGAGCATCGATGGCGCTGCGCATGGCCGACGAGCTGGGCATCGAGTCCGGCAAGGCGCATGTCCTGATGACGATGGCCGAGCTCGAGCTCGCGCGATCGGGATTTGCCGCCGCGTCGCGCCACGCCGAGGCGGCGCTTAACCTCGCGCTCGGACTCGAGGAGACGGCCAACGCCGGCGAGGCGCACACCTGGCTTGGGCGAATCGCCGAGGCGAGAGGCGACCGTGCGACGGCCGATGCCGAGTTCGGCGCCGCGTTCGAGCTGTTCGCATCCAACGATGCGAAGGAGTGGCTCGCGCGAGGCCACTACATGTACGCCGAGATCCTCGAGGCCCGCGGTGACCTGCCCGGAGCGAACCGTCAGCTGCGCCGAGCGATGACCGCGCTTGGCATGCCGAGCACCGTCGGCCGCCTGGCCCGAGTCGCGATCGCCTAGAACGCGACGGCCGCGGGGTTGCGCCGGGCGCGCTCTCCCCGTTTAATAGGTGCGGGGTGAGGCCATGCCGGTAGTCCTTGTGGTGGACGACGGGGCGGCGAATCGGGAGTTGATTCGCCTTTACCTGTCGACGATCGATTGCGCCGTCGTGCAGGCGCCAGACGGGCCGTCCGCGCTCGCGATCATCGAGTCGGACCCGCCCGATCTCGTCCTGCTCGACGTGCGCATGCCGCGCATGGACGGTTACGAGGTGTGCCGGCGGATCAAGGCGATGCCCCAGGGCAAGCTTTTGCCGGTCGTGATGATCACCGGGCTCAGCCAGACGACGCACCGCGTGATGGCGCTCGAGGCAGGCGCGGACGACTTCATGGCCAAGCCGGTCGAAGGCGCGGAGCTCATCGCGCGCGTTCGCTCCGCGCTGCGCCTCAAGGAGCTCTACAACACGCTCGACAGCGCCGAGCACGTCATCTTCTCGCTCGCCACCGCGGTCGAGGCCAAGGATTCCTTCACCGAGCAGCACACACAGCGCGTGGGCGAATCGGCCCGCCTGCTCGGTCAGAAGCTCGGCCTGCCTGGGTCCGACCTGGAAATGCTCTACCGCGGCGGCATCATCCACGACATCGGCAAGATCGGCGTGTCCGATTCCATCCTTCACAAGCCGGGCCCGCTGGAGGGGGTCGAGGTGCCGCAGATGCAGGCCCACGTCGCGATCGGCGAGAGCATCGTCCGGCCCTTGCGCTCGACCTCGGGCCTGCTGCCGATCATCCGCCACCACCACGAGCGGTTCGACGGCCTGGGCTACCCCGACGGGCTGCGTGCGCGAGAGATCCCTCGTGTGGCGCGCATCGTCTCCGTGTGCGATGCGTTCGACGCCCTCGTCAACGACCGGCCCTATCGCACCCGACGGTCGACCGCGGAGGCGCTCGAGGTCCTGCGCGCCGGCGCGGGGACGCAGTGGGACCCGGAGACTGTGGAGCTGCTCGCGACGGAGCTGCCGGCGATCCAGCAGCTCGGCGCCGCGTAAAGCGCGGGGGAGGCAGGCCTCACCCGCGCTCTATCCGGTGTTCTGAAGGCCGGCCGCGACTCCGTTCACGCTCAGCTGAAACATCCGCTCGGCCCTCGCACGGTCGGAGCGGGAGATCTTCCGGTCGCGCATCGCGCGGAGCGCTCGCAGCTGGAGATGCGAGAGCGCGTCGACGTAGGGGTTGCGCAGCTCGATCGCCCATGACAGCACGCGCCGGTCTTCTAGCAGCCTGCGGTGGCCCGTGACCGCGAGCACCTGCTCGAGTGTGAGCTCGTACTCCCGCACCACTCGCTCCGCAAGGTCGGGCCGGTCGCCGAGGGCCAGGTAGCGACCGGCGATTTGGCGGTCGGTCTTCGCCAGGCTCATCTCCGCGTTGTCGAGCATCGCGTTGAACAGCGGCCATTCGGCGTAGGCCCGTCGCAGCTCGCGGACCGGCGCCGCGGCGAGGCCGCTTCCGATCCCGTACCAGCCAGGCAGGTTGAGGCGCATCTGCGACCAGGCGAAGACCCATGGGATGGCTCGCAGGTCTTCGAGGCGCGAGCCGCCTGCCCGCCGCTGCGGCCGTGAGGCGATGCGAAGCCTGCCCAGCTCCTCGATCGGGCTGACGTCCAGGAACCATTCCTCGAATCCGGGCGACTCGACCAGCGCTCGATAGGCGGCACGGGACGGACCGTCGATCGTCGCCGCGAGGTCACGAAAAGCTCGCGCCGGATCCTTGCGCGAAGCGTGGGGCGCCGACGCTTCGAGCACCGCGGACGTGACCTGCTCGATGTGTCGGCGTGCGATCGCGCGGTTGCCGTAGCGGGCGAATATGACCTCGCCCTGCTCGGTCACTTTGAACCGGCCCGCGACCGAGCCCGGCGCCTGCGCCCGTACCGCGCGGTTCGCCGGGCCCCCGCCGCGGCCGAGCGCGCC
>DATEGF010000182.1:0-12939 GCA_035280245.1 Allostellaceae bacterium | reverse complement strand
CGCCTCGAGCGCGCGGAGCGTGCTGGCAGCGACGCCGGCGCTGGCGAGCAGCTTCCCCAGCACCGCCGCCGCCTTGCCGCCCACGGCCGCCACCGCCGCCGCGTCCTTGTGGTCGAGCGCTCCGCGCAGGCGATCCTGCTCCCGCGAGCCGAGACCCAGCGCCGCCGTGATCGCGGGCACCAGGGTGGGCAGGGTCAGATCGACCGAGAGGCCGGCGATGCCCAGCGCCTGCAGCGCCTCGGCCGCGAGTGCCACCACCTCGAGGTCCGCCGCCACGGAATCGGTGCCGATGAGCTCGGCGCCCACTTGCCCCACCTGACGCTCGGGCCGGAGCTGGCTGCCCTTCACACGCAGCACCTGCCCCGCGTAGCAAAGCCGGAGCGGCCGCGGCGCGTCGGCGAGACGCGTGCTCGCGATGCGCGCCACCTGCGTCGTCATGTCGGCGCGGAGCCCGATCATCCGCTGGGAGATCGGGTCCATCAGGCGGAATGTCTCTTTCGCCATGGCGGCGCCGGTGCCGCTCAGCAGGTTCTCCTCGAACTCCATCAGCGGCGGCTTGACCCGCTCGTAGCCGTGGCTCTCCAGCACCGCCATCATGGCAGCCACCACGCGCGCCTCGACGCCCGCGTCGGGTGGGAGCAGGTCGCTGAGCCCTTGGGGCAGCAGGGCGGGATGCAGGATCTCGTTCATTCGGGCGGGGACTATCGTGATTCCTGGGGCGCTCGGCAAACGAAAATGCCCGGACCGGCTGCGATGCCGACTAAGTCCCTAGAAAATGCGAGAAAACCTCGCGAATTCCGGTATCCGCTTACCAGACCTTAACCAACCCCGGTGTCTCATCTCCAACGGCGAGCTGCGCCAGGGGCGCCGCGTGTGGCTGAGGGAGCGGAGATGGATCGGGGAAAGACGCTGTCGCGTCGGACGATGCTGGCTTTTGCGGGAGCGGCGCTCGTAAGCGCGGCTGCGAACCCGGCGCTCGCTTCCCCGAGCATCCTCTACTTCCGGCGCCTCTCGCTCTTCAACGTCAACACGGGCGAATCCTATAGCTCGGTCTTCTGGGCGAACGACTACTACATTCCGCAAGCGCTGCGGTCGCTGGACTGGGCGCTCCGCGATTTCCACACCAACACCACGCATCCGATCGACCCGCGGCTGCTCGACCTGCTGGTGGCGCTTCAGCAGAAGCTCGACGTCGAGGAGCCTTTCCTGCTGACCTCCGGCTACCGGACGCCCGAGACCAATGCGCGGCTGGTGGCGGAGGGCGCGGCGATCAACAGCCTGCATATGCAAGGCCAAGCTGCCGACATCTCCTTGCGCGGCCGGAGTCTGGGCCAGCTCCACAGGGCGGCGCTCTCACTCCGTGGCGGCGGCGTTGGCTACTATCCCGCCCACAGCTTCATCCATGTCGATGTCGGCCCCGTCAGGACCTGGGGCGGCGGCACGTCCGGCTTTGTCGCGCACGCGGCGCCAGCACCCGCTCCGGCCACGACCGCGAGCACCACGCCTCGGCAGACTGCGGCGGCCTCGAAAGTCGTCGTCGTCCGCGGTGGTCAGCATCCCAGCACGACGATCGGCGGCACCAGCACGGTCGCGCTCAAGCCCGGCGCGTTCCTCACCAACTAGGGCGCGGACTCATTAGCACGCAGCCAAATTCGGATTGATGCGAGTTTGACGAACGCCAGATAGTTGGCCGCCAGCTTGTCATATCGGGTCGCGACACGCCGACATTGCTTGATCTTGTTGAAGAACCGTTCGATCAGGTTGCGCGCGCGATACAGATACGGGCTGAAGCAGATCAGGTCTTTGCGATTGCGTTTCGGCGGAATGTTCGCCCACGCGCCTTGCTGGCGGGCAAGCTCCCTGATCCAATCCGCGTCGTATCCGCGATCCGCGAGTAACATCGTTTGCGGAAGCAAGGCGCTGAGGAGAACCGAACACAGTCGATTGTCGTGCGCCTCACCCGGCGTGAGCGCGAGATGGACCGGCAGGCCATTGGTGTCCACCACCGCGTGAATCCGTGCAATCCGGCAGGTGTGACGCTGGAGTTCGTTGGCCGAGAGCGAAAATGAGCATGGCACCCCGTCCCGTGACACCAGCAACGGCTCTATTCGGCCAATAGGCGATAGGTTTCAACTTCCGATGGTCGGCTGAAGATGCCCTCCGGGGGCGGCCCGAATTCCTGCCGGAACGCCGCAACGATCTGGCGGTGTTGATCGCGCGCTGCCTCCGACGGGTAGACCTGATAGAACAAAAACACCGTCGGCTCCTTCGCCGAACGATGAAGGCGATAGGTGATATTTGGCTCCGCCTGCTTTACGAACTTTACCGCTCTCAGAAGTCGCGTCTCAAGTTCGGCTTCCCGTCCCGGCGCGGGGTAGAAACGCTCAGTGATGATGACCTGCTCATCCGCCCGCGCTGACTCCCCGGAAATGACAAGCAGCGCGGCCAGCATAAGACCGCGTATTGTTCGGCGATGCATGATGCTTCTCCTTCAGTCGTTTCTCTAAAGAGACTGCGCAAAATACGAAGTAATCAGGAATGCGGCTACTTCCGCTTCTGGCCCATCGCGGCAGAAGCGTTTGACGGAGGCGAGTATCTGGTCGGCGGATTTGGTCCATTTGAAGGGTTTAGGATTTTGGTTGTGGCGGTCGATGAAGGCGCGAATGTCGGCTTGCAATTGCCGGACCGAGGTATGAACGCCCCGCCGGAGCCGCTTTCTGGTGAGCTCCGCAAACCAGCGCTCGACCTGATTGATCCAGGACGCCGAAGTAGGCGTGAAGTGCACGTGATAATGCGGCCGGCGAGCGAGCCACGCCTTGATCTTGGGCGTCTTGTGAGTGGCATAGTTGTCCATGACGATATGGACGTCGAGCCCTTCGGGTACCTGAGCGTCGATCTCTTTGAGGAAGTTCAAGAACTCGGCCGCCCGGTGGCGCCTGTAGCACTTGCCGATGACAAAGCCCGAGGCGATATCGAGGGCGGCGAACAGCGAGGTCGTGCCGTGCCGCACGTAGTTATGCGTCCGGCGTTCGGGGACGCCGGGCATCATCGGTAAGACCGGCTGTTCGCGGTCCAGGGCCTGGATCTGGCTTTTCTCGTCGATGCTGAGAACAAGCGCCCGGTTGGGCGGCGAGAGGTAAAGGCCGACGATATCGCGCACCTTGTCGACGAACAGCGGATCGTCCGACAGCTTGAACGTCTGGCTGCGCTGCGGTTGCAAGCCGAACGCCGCCCACATGCGGCGGATCGTGGTATGGGAAAAGCCGGTCTCCGCCGCCATCGAACGGAGCGACCAGTGCGTCGCGTCGGCTGGCGTGGTGCGCAACGTTCGCTCTATCACGGCCGCAACCTCGTCGTCGTCGATCGTTCGCGGCCGGCCAGGACGAGCCTCGTCGAGCAGACCCTCGCAGCGATCCTTCAAGAAGCGGCGCCGCCATTTGCCAACCGTGTGCTCATGCAGCCCGAGCTTGGCTGCGACGGCCTTGCTGGGCAATCCATCCGCACACCGCAGAATGATGCGGCACCGCTCGGACAGCGATCGGGTGACGCGGTGGCGACGCACTTGCCGCTCCAGATAGGCCCGTTCCTCAGCGCTCAACTCCAACCGCGCGATCGGCCGGCCCTTCGCACGTCCATTCACCATCAGCGCTCTCCGTCCCAGGTCCAGAGCGCTCTTATATAATGTAATAAACTTCAATTCCAGGTGACTAGGACGCGGCCTCGTAAATACGCTGCGGCGCGGCTTGCGGTGTCCGCTTACGAATCGCAGGCTACCACTGAAGAAAAGATTCGGTAGCAGACCGAACGCTCCGGGCCAAAGTCCATCCGATATGTGGGGCGCCACCTAGTAAGCGGCGCTGGCTGGCCCGGCGTCGGTTATGCCCGTAATGAGGCCGCTTGAATCGACCTGAACTGTCGCATCAAACGCCTGCTGATGGCATTTGAGGCGAAGGATAACCGTCGAGCTGCTGGGTGCACCGCGTACGCGAAAGTTCGAGCAATGGTTGGCTGCACCGAAGAGCTTGGACAGGAAGGGTTCGACTGTAATATCCGCCAGCCCGTTCTGTGCCCGGAAGCTTTGGGAGAATTGTGCCAGGAGAGCCAGCTGATACTTTTGGCGTGCAACGGGCTCCATCATCCAATGCCCCACGACCACGTAGCCCGCAGGGGGTTTCGCGACGGTGTTGGGATTGGAATGTACGGTTGGCACAGGGCCGGGCATCTTGACCGGGCCACTCACGCCCGGGGGTGGTGACGCCCCCGAAAGCCAAAGCAACCGGGCCGTGCCTGCTGCGAGTACCGAACCACCCCAGGTCTTTTGACCATCTTGCGAGAGGATCGGGTTGCTGAAGTCGCTCGTCACCGGATAGATCACGCACGGGATGGGCGGGCACGTCGTGGATAGCAGGACCGTCATACCCAAGCCGTGATCGAGGTCGAGGAGCGTGTTGGAAGCCCATTCGGATAGGCCCCCGTTGTGCCAAAGGGTCTTTGGATTCGTCGATACGACCCAATTCGCTCCGAATACGGCTGCACTCCCGCAGGATCGGTAGAAATTGCCGGCTGGGTCCAGATAGCCCGCACCGTTATTTTGGGCGGCATTGGTGCAAATCGGCGTCTGCACAGGTGACGCGGGCGGCGTAATCAAGCTCGCGCTTCCGATTTGGAGGGTCGCAGGCTTGATGATGTTGTTGGGGGCCGTCAGGACCAGCCACATCTGCATGAAACGGGCCAGATCCCAGACGCTCGTGAAGTACGCCGCGGTTGGAATGAGCACGCTGGTGTCGGCATTGGGATCGTAGCTTGTATTCGACGCGAAGGACCACGCCGTGCAATTGTCGACCAGACCGATCGGCGCACTGCAGTTCTGAAGATCGTATTTCACCGCCAGCTTGGAGACATCGATTTGCGACGGGTCGAAGCCCGAATGCGTCATGCCGAGGGGCAGAAACAGGTGGTTGATGACATAGTGATCGTAGGATTGCTCGGCAGAATCATGTTTGATGATCAGCCCGACCACGGCGGTTCCGACGCCGGAATAAGCACTCCAGTCGCCCGGCTTGAAGGCGAGCGCAACGGCCGGCAGTGCACTCAGGAACTGTGCCTCGGGCATGTTCACGCCCTTCAGTGAATCGGGCAGCCCTGATGTGTGAGAAACCAGGTTTCTCGGCGTGATCTTGCAACTCGCAGGCGGACACGCATTGGCGAGCGACGGCATCCATCCCTTCGCGACGACATCATCGTCCAGAGAAATGTTCGAGTTCGGCCTGTCGATGAGGGTGAGGAGTGCTGACCCGGTGATGACCTTGGTCAGAGAGCCGGTTTCGAATAAGGTAGTCTCGTCGGGATGAGTCTTCTTCGCCGAGTCGGAGTAACCGAATCCGTTGCTGTAGTAGAGACCGTCGTCGAGCACGACGCCGACGGCGAGCCCCGGCCCGGTGTGATTGCCTCCGATGTAGCCGTCGGCGTCACTGCGGGCCTGCTTTTCCGCATTGGGGACGGCCGCGAGGAGTCGAAGGCGCCGCTCGACGCACTGCTCGAGCCACTTCGGTTTGGACAGCCCGATTCCAGCCCATGGCGTTCCCTGGGAGTCAACGCAACTGGCCGAAGCGGCTGTCGCGGTGAGCGCGAATGCCAGCCCTATCCCGAGCTGCACGGCCGCCCGGCAGATGTTCCTTCCGCTCACGGCAAGTCTCTCTCCAGGGTGACCTGAAATTCGTGGAAATGCGGATAAGGCTCGCGAGCCAAGTCCCAAAGTGACCTTTTCGTTAAAGGACAGAAGTTCGTCGGTAGATTCCGGTAGGTCGTGAAGATAGTTCTTGGTCCCGAGCATGCATATCCCCCAATCCAACGGGCCAGCGCCCCATAGTATCTGCGATTTTGAAGGCTGAATTAAATGCTATTGAATAGAATACTATTGAATATCAAAAGCGCGAATTGAACCCCTTCCACATATTCCCGCTGCGTGTCGGTCGCCCCGGCGATTTCGACCGGTGCGAAGAATGACGACCTTCAGGCTACGTCCGCTTTACGCCCAATCTCGGAAGTGCGGGACGGGGTTTCCCGAGTCTAAAAGTGCGCGACGAGGCGGCCTCAAAAGCGCAGCAGCTTCACCTGCACCACGTCGGGGATCGTGCACACCTGCATCATCAGGAGCTCGTTGAGCGGCTGATCGACCTGGACGAGGCAGATCGCGTCCTCGCCCGGCGCGGTGCGGCCCAGGTGGAAAGTCGCGATGTTGATGTTGGCCTCGCCCAAGGCGCGGCCCAGATTGCCGATGAATCCGGGCTTGTCCTTGTTGCGCACGAAGAGCATGTGGGACCCGAGCTCGGCCTCCATCGGCACGTTCTCGATCATGACGATGCGTGGCTCCCGGCCGCGGAAGAGCGTGCCCTCGACGCTCCGGGTGCGGCGCTCGGTGGTGAGCGTGACTCGCATCAGCGTGTGGAAGTCGCCCTCGGCGGTGAGGCGCGTCTCGCTGACCCGGATGTTGCGCTCGCGGCAGATGATCGGCGCGTTCACCATGTTGACGCTGTCGAGCTGCGGCGCCAGCAGGCCCTTCAGCATCACCGCCGTGAGCGGCTTCACGTTGAGCTCGGCGACCTGGCCCTCGTACTCGACCGCGACCGCGTGGATCGGCGATTCCGTGAGCTGGCCCGCGAAGCTGCCGAGCTGCTCCGCGAGTTTCATATAGGGCTTGAGCCGCGTCGCCTCCTCGGCCGTAAGCGAGGGCATGTTGAGTGCGTTCACTACCGCGCCGGTCAGCAGGAAATCCGACATCTGCTCGGCGATCTGCAGCGCCACGTTCTCCTGCGCCTCCGACGTGGCGGCACCCAGATGCGGCGTCGCCACCACGTGGGGATGGCCGAAAAGGACATTCTCCGTAGCGGGCTCCACGGGGAACACGTCGAGCGCCGCGCCCGCGACGTGTCCGGAATCGAGCGCCGCTTTCAGATCCGCCTCGCGAATCAGCCCGCCGCGCGCGCAATTGATGATCCGCACGCCCCGCTTCATCTTGCCTATTGCTTTAGAGTCGATGATGTCGCGGGTGGCGTCGGTGAGCGGCGTGTGGAGCGTGATGAAATCGGCGCGCCGGAACAACGCGTCGAGCTCGACCTTCTCGACGCCGATCCCCACGGCCCGCTCCGGCGAGAGATAGGGATCGTAGGCGACCACCTTCATCTTGAGGCCGAGGGCGCGGTCGGCGACGATCGAGCCGACATTCCCGCAGCCGACGACGCCGAGCGTCTTGCCGAAGAGCTCGACGCCCATGAAGCGCGACTTCTCCCACTTCCCGGCCTGGGTCGACTGGTCCGCCGCCGGCACCTCGCGGGCGAGCGCGAACATCAAGGCGATCGCATGCTCCGCCGTGGTGATCGAATTGCCGTAAGGCGTGTTCATCACGACGATGCCGCGCTGGGTCGCGGCCGGCAGGTCGATGTTGTCGATACCGATCCCGGCACGGCCGATCACCTTGAGGCTCGTCGCGCGCTCGATGAGCGGCTTCGTCACCTTGGTGGCGGAGCGCACCGCGAGGCCGTCGTAGAGGCCGATGATGTCCTTGAGCGCATCGGGCTTGAGCCCGACCTTCATGTCGGCCTCGATGCCGCGTGCCTTGAAGATCTCCACCGCGCGCGGGCTCAGCGCGTCGGCGATCAGAACCTTGGCCATGGCTCAGGCCGCCGCGGCGCGGCGGATCTCGCCGTAAGCCCAGTCGAGCCAGGGCAGCAGCGCCTCGACATCGCCGCGCTCGACGGTGGCGCCGGTCCAGATGCGCAGGCCCGGCGGCGCGTCGCGGTGGCCCGCGATGTCGTGGGCGATGCCTTCGGCGTCGAGGAGCGCCTCGAGCTGCTTCACCGCCGCGCGCTGTGCGCTTTCGTCGAGCCGCCGGAACCAGTCGTCGGTGATCGCGAGGCAGACCGAGGTGCAGGACCGCGTGCGCGGGTCCTGCGCCAGGAAATCGATCCAGGGCGTGCGCTCGACCCACCGGGCGATCGCCGCGAGATTGGACTCGGAGCGAGCGATCAGACCCTTGAGCCCACCGACGCGCTCCGCCCATCTGAGCCCGTCGATCGCGTCCTCGACGCAGAGCATCGAGGGCGTGTTGATGGTCTCGCCGACGAAGATCGCCTCGTTGAATTTGCCCTTGGAATTGAGGCGGAACAGCTTCGGCAGCGGCCAGGGCGGCACGTAGCTCGCGGCGCGCTCCGCCGCCCGCGGGCTCAGCACGAGCATGCCGTGCGCGGCCTCGCCGCCCAGCACCTTCTGCCATGACCAGGTCACGACATCGAGCTTTCGCCACGGCAGTTCCATCGCAAAAGCCGCCGAGGTCGCATCGCAGATCGCAAGCCCGTCGCGGTCGTCCTGGATCCAGTCGCCGCTGGGCACGCGCACGCCGGACGTGGTGCCGTTCCAGGTGAAGACCACGTCGCGGGAGAAATCGACCTGCCGGAGATCGGGGAGCGCGCCGTACTCGGCGCGGAGCGTGCGGACGTCCTTGAGCTTGAGCTGCTTCACCGCATCGGTGATCCATCCCTCGCCGAAACTCTCCCACGCCAGCAGGTCCACGCCCCGCGCGCCCAAGAGCGACCAGAGCGCGAGCTCGACGGCGCCCGTGTCGGAGCCCGGCACGATGCCGACGCGATAGTCCGCGGGCACGCCGAGGATGGCGCGCGTGCGGTCGATCACCTCTTTCAATTTGGCCTTGCCGGCCTTCGAGCGGTGCGAGCGGCCGAGACAGGCATCGCGAAGCGCCTCCAGCGACCACCCCGGACGCTTGGCGCAAGGACCAGACGAGAAGCAAGGATTAGCGGGTCGAGCCAGCGGCTTCATGACCTATTCCTTCCAGAATAGCTGCGACCCGTTGGGGGGCCGTGTCCCGCGGAGGAAAGTAGGGAGCCGTGGACGCGGCGTCAATTGGTTCTGCACGTGATAAAGTCATTAAATGGGATCAGAAACCGCGCGCCGCTTGCGACGAAATATGACAGGCGCCGAGTGGGCGCTCTGGCGGATGCTGAGCGATCGACAATTGTCTGGATTCAAGTTTCGTCGACAGCAGCCAATACGTCACTACATCGTCGACTTCGTATGCTTCTCACACAAACTCGTCATCGAGGTCGATGGCAGTCAGCACGCGAACGTCACCGAGTACGACCGACAGCGCACGCTGTTCCTCAATCGGGAAGGATTCCGCGTGCTGCGGTTCTGGAACAACGAGGTGCTTCAGAACCGAGAGGGTGTTTGCGAAATGATCCTCGAAGAGTTATCGCTCCGGCACCCCTCACCCCGACCCTCTCCCACAAGGGGAGAGGGTGAAGGTTAGCGCTCGCTCAGAAACCCTCTCCCCTTGTGGGAGAGGGAGGGGCCCATCGCGAGGGCGATGGGAGGGTGAGGGGTGGCCACGCTCTACACCCGCCGCCGCGCTAACTGCAGCGACAGGAACGTCATCACGTCCTCTCCCCGCTGGTTCTTGACCCGGTATCTGATCCGGATCACGCCGCGATCGGGCTTGGAGCGGGATGGCGTCTTCTCGATCACCTCGAGCTCGGAGTGGAGCGTGTCGCCGGGTCGCACCGGCTTCAGCCAGCGCAGCTCGTCGCAGCCTGGCGAGCCCATGCCGCACGCACGGAACACCCCCGTCTCCAACACCATGCGGAAGGCCAGCGCGAAGGTCTGGAACCCGCTGGCGATCAGCCCGGCGTAGTTGCTCGCCTTCGCCGCCTCCGCGTCGATGTGAAAGGGCTGCGGGTCGTAGCGCAGCGCGAAATCGATGATCAGGCTCTCCGTCAGCGTCACGCCGGGCGTGACAACGCGCTCGCCGACCTCGAAATCGTCGAAGTATCTGTCCGCCATCGCCCGCCCGCTCAGGCGAGCGCCATGGCGATGGCGTCGCCGAGCTCGTGGGTCTTGGCCTTGCCGCCGAGGTCCGGCGTCTTCGGTGCCTTGGGGTCCGCGAGCACGCGCTCGATCGCCTTCTCGATCGCGGCGGCCGCCGCGCTCTCGCCGAGGTGATCGAGCATCATGGCACCCGACCAGATCTGGCCGATCGGGTTCGCGATCTTCTGGCCATAAATGTCGGGCGCCGAGCCGTGCACGGGCTCGAACATCGAGGGCAGCTCGCCCTCGGGATTGATGTTGGCGGAGGGCGCAATGCCGATCGACCCCACCACCGCGGGCCCGAGGTCCGAGAGGATGTCTCCGAACAGGTTCGAGCCCACCACCACGTCGAACCAGTCGGGATGCCGCACGAAATGCGCGGTCAGGATGTCGATGTGGTACTGGTCGGTGGTGACCCCCGGATAGTCCTTGCCGATCGCGGCGAAGCGCTCGTCCCAATAGGGCATGGTGTGGATGATGCCGTTCGACTTGGTGGCGGAGGTCACATGCTTCTTCCGCTTCATCGCGAGCTCGAAGGCGAAGCGCATGATGCGGTCGCAGCCGCGCCGGGTGAACACCGTCTGCTGCATCGCCATCTCGAGCTCGGTGCCGGCATAGAGCCTTCCGCCGATCTCGGAGTACTCGCCCTCGTTGTTCTCGCGCACGACATAGAAATCGATCTCGCCGGACCTGCGGTCCTTGAGCGGGGAGTCGACGCCCGCGAGCAGCCGGATCGGGCGGAGGTTCACGTATTGCTTGAAGCCGCGCCGGATCGGGATCAGCAGGCCCCAGAGCGAGACGTGGTCGGGCACGCCCGGGAATCCGACGGCGCCCAGGAACACGGCTTGGCTCTGCCGGAGCTGGTCGAGCCCGTCCGCCGGCATCATGCTGCCGGTCTTGGTGTAGCGCTCGCAGCTCCAATCGAACTCGCGCCACTTGAGCCCGAAGCCGAAGCGGCGGCCGGCCGCCTCCAGCACCCGCATGCCCTCAGGCACCACCTCTTTGCCGATGCCGTCGCCCGCAATTGTCGCGATCTGATAGACCTTCGCCACGCTATCCTCCGCCCTCTTTCCCCGCCACCTTAGCGGAGCGAAGCTCGCGCGCAAACGTCCGGAGGAGCCGCATGGGTTATGTCGAGCATGTGCTGCAGCCCGGCGAGAGCCTGGTGCACAAGAGCAAGCTGCATTGGTTCATCTACTGGCCAGTTGTGCCATTCCTCGCCGTGTTCATTCTGGGCTTGCTGCTTTGGGGCGCGATGAACGGCATCGACCCGCAGCAACCCAACGGCCTGGCCGACGCAGTTCTGGCGGTGGGCGCGATCGGCGCGGTCATCACCTGGCTCCGTGCCTGGATCCGGCGGGTCAGCACCGAGCTCGCGGTCACCGACCGGCGCGTGATCTTCAAGCGCGGACTCATCCGCCGGCATACCGTCGAGATGAACATGGACAAGGTCGAGAGCGTCGACGTCGATCAATCGATCCTCGGCCGCATCTTCAACTACGGCGATGTCACCGTGCGCGGCACCGGCGCCAGCATCGAGCCGCTCCGCATGATCCAGGATCCCCTGCACTTCCGAAGCCGCGTCACCGCGCGCTAGGAGCAGTTTCCGCCGACGTGCGTACTGGTTCGGCGTCGCCCGCCTCCATTCGCGCATCTCAGCCAGGACGTATTGTCCCTATCGAACGCACGCGCTCTGGGGTACAAAATTGTACCTCGAACGTAACAATCTCGAATTGTCACCATGACAAATCTGAGTTGGCAACCGGACCTGGCCCAGCAGCGTGGCCCCCTCTACCGCGCCATTGCGGACGCCCTCGCGGGCGACATTCGCGCCGGGCGGCTCCCGGTCGGCACGCGGTTGCCGACCCATCGCGATCTCGCCTGGAACCTCAAGGTCACCGTCGGCACGGTGACCCGTGCCTATGCCGAGGCGGAGCGGCGCGGACTCATCTCGGGCGAGGTGGGCCGCGGCACCTATGTGCGGCCGACCAGCACCATCACCGATCCCGTGCTCCGCGGCGAGCCCATGGGCCCGGATTTCGTCGACTTGAGTCTCAACCGGCCGCAGACCGGCGAGGAGCCGAAGCTGGTCGCGAAGGGCCTGCGCGAGATCGCCGAGAGTCCCGATCTCGAGGCGCTCCTCCAGTACCAGCCGCACGCGGGCCGCGCGGTCGATCGCGCCGCCGGCGCGCGCTGGATCGCCCGCGGCGGCGTCAAGACCAACCCCTCGCAGGTGCTGGTGACCCAGAGCGGCCAGAACGCTGTCGCCTCGGTCCTCTCGGCGGTGACGCAGCCCGGCGACACCGTCGCCGTCGAGAGCCTGACCTATCCCGGCGTGCGCTCGGCGGCGAGCTTGCTGAGCTTGCGGCTCGCGCCCGTCGCGATGGACGAGCACGGCCTGCTGCCCGATGCGGTCGCGGCGCTCTGCCGCGGCGGCAGCGTCAAGGCGCTCTACACGCTGCCGAGCCTGCACAACCCGACCGCGACCGTGCTCTCGACCGAGCGGCGCCGCGCGCTCGCGGAGATCGCACGCAGCCACGGCATCGCGCTGGTCGAGGACGACGTCTACGGCTTTCTGCTGAAGGACGCGCCGGCGCCGCTCGCGAGTTTCGCACCCGAGCGCAGCTTCTACATCACCTCGACCTCGAAGAGCCTCGCGCCGGGCCTGCGCATCGGCTACGTGCACGGCCCCAGCGAGGCGGTCGATCGCGTGGCGGCCGCGCTCCGCGCCACCATCTACATGGCGACGCCGCTGATGGCGGCGCTCGCGACGCTCTGGATCGAGGACGGCACCGCCGATCGGCTCGTAGAGCAGAAGCGCGCGGAGATCGAGGCGCGCCAGAAGCTCGCGCGCGAGATGCTGGCGGCCTATCGCGTCAGCGGACACACCGCGGCGCCGCATCTGCTGCTCTGGCTGCCCGAGGGCTGGCGTGCCGACGCCTTCGAGGCCGCCGCCCGCCGCGAGGGCGTCGGCGTCACCGCCGCCACGGCCTTCTGGCTCGGCCGCAGCAATCCCCCCAACGCCGTGCGCCTCTGCCTCGGCACCCCCGCCCGCCGCGCCGA
>DATEGF010000181.1:0-6413 GCA_035280245.1 Allostellaceae bacterium | reverse complement strand
CAACCCTGCCACGCGGGCTTGCCGAGGCCGCGGCCGAGTTCCAGGCGCCGCTCGGCGATATCGTCGCCGCGCTCGATCGGCCGGGCGCGCGCGTTGCAGAGGCTCCCGCGGCCGCCGAAGAATTGACGTGCTACCCGCTGGGCGCCGCCCGGGCGCAGGTGCACGAGACCTATATCGTGGCGCAGACCGAGACCGGCATCGTGATCGTCGACCAGCACGCCGCCCACGAGCGCCTGGTCTACGAGCGCATGAAGGAGGCGATCGCCGCGACCGGCGTCAGCCGCCAGCTCCTGCTCATCCCCGAGGTGGTGGAGCTCGAAGAAGCCGCGGTGTCACGGCTCGCAGCCCGCGCGACCGAGCTCGCGGAGCTCGGCCTCGTGCTCGAGCCCTTCGGCACCGGCGCCGTGGTGGTGCGAGAGGTGCCGGCGCTCCTGGGCGAGATCGACGTCCAGGGCCTGGTGCGCGACCTCGCCGACGAGCTCGCCGAGCTCGGACAGGCGTTCTCTCTCAAGGAGAAGCTCGAGGAGTTCTGCGGTACGCTCGCCTGCCACGGCAGCGTGCGCGCGGGCCGGCGCCTTACCTCCTCCGAGATGAACGCCCTGCTCCGCCAGATGGAAGCGACGCCGCACAGCGGCCAGTGCAACCACGGCCGCCCCACCTACGTCGAGCTCAAGCTCGCCGACATCGAGCGTCTGTTCGGCCGGCGCTGAGCACCGCCAGATTGCAGCGGCCACGTGCGTCTTTCGGTACGCTTCGCTTGCTTGGACTAGGATGAGATCAAGTGGTTGTGACAGAAGAAAACCCGCATCCCGAACAAGCGAGCGGAGCGAGCGCTTCGAAGGACGCACGCTGCTCGATACATCATGCGGGAATGCCAAACGGATGAGCGGCTGGCTCAAGCGGGAACGACGGTGAGTGACCGGTCGCGGGCCGTCAATATGTCGCAGCCGGTTTCCGTGACGGTGAAGATATCCGTGAAGCCGATGCCGCGGGTCCCAGGAATCCGCAACGTGATGGGGGTCAGGAAGGTCATGCCCGGGCGCATGGGCTCGTGCCTGCCCTCGGCGATCATGAACGTGCCCTCCTGCCAATTGGGTGGCACGCTCAGCCCAACGGAATAGCCGTACATCCCGGTCGAATAGGCTTCCTCGGCGACGGGCTCGAGGGCCTTCTTGGCCTCGATTGCGACCGCGTGGGCGGTGATGCCGGGCTTTACCAATTCGCGAACGCGATCGAGCGTGTCGTGCGAGGCCTTGACGAGCTTGCGCACCTGCGGCGATGGCTCACCGATCACCGCCGTGTGCATGACCGCGCCCAGATACCGGCGGATGAACGCGCCGAGCTCCATCATGACGGTGTCGCCCGCCTGGATGCGCTTGCCTCGTTGCGAGACGTGGATCCAGCCAGTCCGGTCCGCGCCCGCCACCATCGGCTGCGAGCTGAAGAATTCGCTGCCTTCCTTGACCAGTGTCGCATAGGCGACGCTCGCGATGTCGTTCTCGCTCGCCCCCGGCTGCACCGCCTGTAGGGTGACGGCGAGGCTCTTCCTGACGACGTCGGCGGCCTTTCGCATGTAGCTGAGCTCGGCGGGCGACTTGATGAGCCGGATGCCGAGCACGAGATCGGACGAGTCAACGAAGGACGCGCTCGGGCAGGCGCGCCGCAGGCTGTCGTTGATGCTGACGTTGAGGCCGACCAATCCCGGCTCGATCCCGATGCGCTTCCCGTCGAGCTTCCGCTCCGAGAGAATGCCCGAGATTTCCCGCGCGATCTGATCCGCGTGGTTGAATTTCGTCGGGCGCAGATCCTTGATCCATGAATAGAGGAGCGCGGCCGGTATCTCGAATTCCATGATCTGGAGGATCGGATCGCGGTCCGCGGTGAGGACCATGCAGGCAAAGATATCCGGCACGAAAGTGTCGAAGCCCGAGAGGTAGCAGATGTTGGAAACATCCGTGACGAGCAGCGCATCGAGGCCGCGCTCCGACATGAGGCGCTTCACCTTCTCGACGCGGCATCGATATTCGGCCTCCGAGAAGGCAAGGTCCTTCGGGATGGGCTTGCTGGTGAGGATCTCAAGGTAGCGCTTGTAATCCATGTCCGCTTTCCTTCGAGCGCGGTATCTATTTCGGCAGGCGTGGTTGCGTCGCGACCATGGAGCGCCGCGCTGCGAAGGGACCGAACCACTCGGCCGTGGCCGGCCGACCCTGGCGCCAATCGAGCTCGGGCAGGCGGAAATCCAGATAGCCGAGCGCGCACGCGAGCGTGATCGTCGCGAGATCGGGCGTCTTTCCGATGCTCCGGACCTCCGCCTCGATGCTGTCGAGCGCGCGGGTGATTTTTCCGGTCTGGCGATCGACATTGGGCAGATAGCGGAATTCCTGCGATTTCCGGACGACCTCGACGACGCGCACCACGGCCGCCTCCAGGATGCCGTCGCCTATCGCATGGAGCTGCAGCACCGGCCAGCGCGACCGCGGCTCGGACGGGATCAGGCGGCGCCCGGTGTGAAGCGTGTCGAGGTACTCACAGCAGAGCGCCGACCCGATGAACGTGCCGTCGTCGGTCGTCAGCGTCGGTATCTTGCCAAGCGGGTTGGCGCGATGAAAATCAGCGAGGTCTTGGCTCCAGACGTCGGTGGCGATCAGCTCGAGCCGGTCGACGAGACCGGTCTCGTGCGCGAACACCATGACCTTGCGCACGAAGGGCGAGGCAGGCGAGTACCGCAGCCGCATCTTCGGGCGCGACATGCGATCCTCCTCAGGTCAGGTGCAGAAGCTGCGGCAGGAACATCGAGAATTTCTCGACGTAGGTGATGATCAGGAGCGTGACGATCAACACCGCGAGAAACGGGATCAGGGGGACGATGACTTTCTCGAAGGGAATTTTCGAGACCGCGCAGGCCGCATAGAGGCACGTGCCCGCCGGCGGATGCGCCATCGCGAGCGCCAAGTTCGCCTCGACCAGGATGCCGAAGTGGATTGGCTGGATGCCGTGCGCCACCGCGATCGGCGTCAGGATCGGCATAGTGATGATGAGTGCCGGCAGCCCGTCCATGATCATGCCGATGAAGAAGAAGAGTATCTGGACCAGCAGGAGGAAAAGCCATGGGCTGCTCGCATACTCGTTCAAGGCCGCCGCCAGGCTTTGCGGAACCTGGTTGATCGTCATGGCATAGGTCAGCACCGAGCTGCTCGCGATCACGAAAAGGACACCGCCGCTCAGGAGTATGGTGCTGCGGAAGATCGCCGGCAGCATGTGCAGCTTTAGGTCGCGGTAGACGAAGAAGGAGATCAGGAATCCGTACACCACCGCGACCACGGAGGCTTCCGTCGGCGTGAAGACGCCGCCCAATATTCCGCCGAGGATGATGACGATCATGAACAAGGCGGGCACAGCTTTGACGAAGGCAATAAACATCTGCCTCAGCGACGCCGTCATCTGAAGCCTGCCGTAGCTTCGCCGCCAGCTGAGATAGACGACGGTGCTGATGAGCCCAATGCCATTGATCACCGCTGGGATCAGGCCGCCGGCGAAGAGGCCGGCGATCGACATGTTCGCGACCACGCCGATGATGATCAGGTCGATGGTGGGCGGGATCAACGTGGCGGTGGCGCCGGCGGCGGCCAAGACCGCGGTCGCGAACGGGACCGGGTAGCCCTGGTCTTTGAGGGTCGGCAGCGTCACCCGGGCGATCGCGGCGGTGTCCGCGGTCGACGACCCGGAAATGCCGTGAAAGAACATGGTGGAGACCACCGTCGCTGCGCCCAACCCGCCACGGCCTCGGGCGACCGTGCATTCCGCCAGGTCCATCAGGCGCCGCGCGATGCCGCCCTCGGCCATAAGCGTCCCCGCAAGGACGAAGAGCGGGATCGTCAGCAGCTGAAACGAGTTGACGCCGAGAAATAGCTGCTGCGGGACGACCAAGAGCAGGCCCTCGCCACCGGGGCTGAAGTAGATGCCGAGGACTCCTGGGATCATGATCGCAAGCGCGATGGGCGCCCCCAACAGCATCAGCAGCAGGAATATGGCCACCATGGCTATTCCCATGGACGGCTGTCACTCCTTCCGCGCGGACGGCGCCTGCAGCTGTCCATAGATCAACGTCTCGTTGAGCTCGCGCGCGCTGAAGACTCGCCCCGTCCGGAGCGACAGCAACGCGTCCAAGGTCTCCGCCACAAAGATGATCGCGAGCGTCAGGGTGCCGAAGCTGACGGCCGCGTAGGGCACGCGCATGTTGAGCTGCACCCCGGTGGCGGTCTGGGCGGCGACCAGGTTCAGGTAATCGAGGCTGAGCTTGAAGACCGTGAGCAGCACCAGCACGGTCAAGACGTCCATGGCGCGGCGCAGCCAGAATCGCGCAGCCGGCGAGATCAGCAGCGTCGCCCAGCGAAAGACGAAATGCTGCCCCTCGATAGCGGCCGTGCAGGCAGCCGCCATCGAGAACCATACCAACCCGAACCGCGCGCCCTCCTCGCTCCATTGCAAGGGTTGGAGCAGCACGTAGCGCCAGAACACCTGGCAGAAGAGCGTCACGACCAGAAACAGCAGCAGAGCCGAGGCGAACCAGAAAATTCCACGCTCCAGCACCGTCACGAGGCGCGCGAGGGCCCTTTGCAGCGTCTCCACTCCGGGCGTCGCGCGCGGCGGCGCGTCGTTCGCTCGGGGTGAGCGGCTTTCGCTCAGGGGGCGCTCCCGTATGTCAGGGCGTATCCATTGCTTTCTTGATAAGGTCCATGCCGCCGACTTTCGGGGCCGCCTTGTCGTAGACGGGCTGCATGGCAGCGATGAATGCCTTGCGATCCGCATCCGAGAAATCGAAGACCTGTATGCCTTGGGTCTTCAGCTTCTCGAGGTACTCGGCGTTCTCCTTCTTCGAGACGCTCGTCACGATGTCGCAAGACTGCACGGCGAGCGTGAGAACGAGCTGCTGGTCCTGCGGGCTCAGCTTCGCGAGGAAGCCGTCCGAAATCAGCATCGGGTTCACGAGGAAATTGTGCTGCGTCAAGGTCAGGTACTTCGTGACCTGATAGAACTTCTCGTTCTCGACGTCGGCGGGACCCGCATCGGCGCCATCGATGACTCCGGTCTGCAGCGCCGTGAAGACTTCGCCGAACGGCATCGGGGTCGGGGCCGCGCCCAGCGCCGTGTAGGCATCGACTTGGACAGGGCTCTGCATGACGCGCATCTTCAAGCCCTTCAGGTCCGCCATCGCGTGGATCGGCCGCTTGGAATCCCACATGTCGCGCTCGCCCTGGGAGGCCCAGCACGCCACTTTTGCGGCGATCGCCGCCTCGATCTTCGGCTTGAGGTATTCGCCGATCGGGCCGTTGGCCGCGCGCAGCGCCTGATCGACCCCCTTGAAGAGGAACGGCAGGCTGAAAATGTCCACCTCGGGGACAGCCGAGGTGATCGGCGCGAAGACGATGTAGGTCGCGTCCACCGCGCCGAGCTTCAGGCCATTCATCGCGACCATCTCGTCGCCGAGCTGATTGGACGGATAGATCTGAACCTTGACCCGGCCCTCGGTCTTGCTCTCGACCTGCTGCTTGAACCATTCCGACGCGGAACTAAGAGCCGTGGGAGCCCCGGGCTGATCGCCGTGCGCGAACTTCATCACGACCTGAGCCTCGGCTGCGGCGGTGGTGCCCGCGACCGCGACGAGCGCCACAGCAGCCGCTCGCGCAAGCCGCCAAACCGCGCGCGTCGATCTATCTTGCGACGCTGTTGAGCGACAGATCATGACCATTCTGCACCTCCCTGCCTATTTCACAATATGAAATCGAAGTTCACATTAATAATAACGCTAATGCTCTTCACGGAACGTGACAAGTCTTCCTCAGCGCTGTTTGTGGCGGGCCTGTCCAACCACGAAGGGCGCATTGATTCGGTTCAAACGGGACAATCACTAGGTACGTCGAAGAAACACAATGCGGCCCGCTCCGTAGCGCCGTTCCTCCAGCACCTCGAAGCCCGCAGGCGACTCGAAATCTTCTCGTGCCGCCAACTCCACGATGACGAGCGCCTCGGGGCCGAGCCAGCCTGTGCGCGACAGAGCCTCGAGCGCCGGGAGCGCGAGGCCGCTGCGATAGGGCGGGTCGAGGAAGACGAGGTCGTAGGGGCCGTCGGCGCGCGGGGGCGTGGTCGCGTCGGCGACGAGGAGTCGCGTGCGCGCGGCCTCGCCGAGCGCCTTGATGTTGGCGGCGAGGGTCTCGCGGGCGTCGCGGTCGTTCTCGATGAAGGTCGCGAAGCGGGCGCCGCGGGAGAGGGCCTCGAGGCCAAAGGCGCCGGTGCCCGCGAAGACGTCGAGGACGCGGGCATCCTCGAAGACCGGTGCGGTCCCGAAGCGGCCATGGGCGAGAATATTGAAGAGCGCCTCGCGCGCCCGCTCCGAGGTCGGGCGGACGGCGTCG
>DATEGF010000180.1:0-14120 GCA_035280245.1 Allostellaceae bacterium | reverse complement strand
TACCAGTGGCGGCGGGCGAGGCCGTTCGCAAGTACAACCAGATCATAGGCTTCGCCACTGCGGCGATCGCGCCCGGCGATCACGTGCACACACACAACGTGGCGATGGGCAATTTCGCCCGCGACTACGCCTTTTGTGCTGACATGAAGCCGACCGCGTTCGTGCCTGAGAACGAGCGCGCGACCTTCCAAGGGATGGTGCGCGCGGACGGTCGGGTCGCCACGCGGAACTACCTGGGCGTGCTCACCACCGTGAACTGCTCGGCGACCGCCGCGCGCTTCATCGCCGACCAGTTCCGAGGCTCGGCGCTCGCGGAGTTTCCGAATGTGGATGGCGTGGTGGCGCTGGGCCACGGCACTGGCTGCGGCATGGCGAGCGAAGGGCTCGCCATGGACCTGCTCCGCCGCACCATCGGCGGCTATGCGCGCCATCCCAACTTCGCGGGGATCCTGATCCTGGGCCTCGGCTGCGAGGCGAACCAGATCGGCGGGCTCATGCGCGCCGAGGGGCTTTCCGCAGGGCCACATTTGCAGACCATGACCATCCAGGAGACCGGCGGCACCGTGAAGACCGTGCGCGAGGGCGTGGCGCGGCTCAAGGAGATGTTGCCGGTGGCGAACCAGGCGCGCCGCCAGACCGTGCCGGCGAGCCATCTCACGCTGGCGCTGCAATGCGGCGGCTCCGACGGGTATTCGGGCATCACGGCCAATCCCGCGCTCGGCGCCTGCGTCGATCTGCTGGTGCGGCATGGCGGCACGGCGGTGCTCTCGGAGACGCCGGAGATCTACGGCGCCGAGCACCTGATGACCCGCCGCGCGGTGAGCCGCGCCGTCGGCGAGCAACTGGTCGAGCGCATCCGTTGGTGGGAGGAGTACACCGCCAAGACCGGCGGCGAGATGAACAACAACCCGACGCCCGGCAACAAGGCGGGCGGTCTCACCACCATCCTCGAGAAGTCGCTGGGTGCGGTGGCCAAGGGCGGCACCGGCAACCTCACCGCCGTCTACAAATATGCCGAGCCCATCACCGAGAAGGGTTTTGTCTTTATGGACACACCCGGCTACGACCCCGTGTCGGCCACCGGCCAGGTCGCCGGCGGCGCCAACATCATCTGCTTCACCACCGGTCGCGGCTCGGTCTTCGGCTGCAAGCCCGCGCCCAGCCTCAAGCTCGCCACCAACACGCCGCTCTTCGAACGCATGGGCGACGACATGGACATCGACTGCGGGCCCATCGCCGACGGCCGCGCCACCATCGCCGAGATGGGCGAGCGCATCTTCAAGCTCGTCCTCGCCACCGCCTCCGGCCAGAAAAGCAAGAGCGAGGAGCTGGGCTTCGGCGAGGACGAGTTCACGCCGTGGCAGCTCGGCGCGGTGATGTAGTGGCCGTGCGTGCTTCGACTCGCCCGCTATCGCGGGCGGCTCAGCATGAGGTCATTTGGGTCTGCGCAAAGAAAGTACCTCATCCTGAGCCACGGCCCGGAGGGCCGTGAGTCGAAGGACGCACCACCTAGACTAAAAATACGTCGCCAAGTTCTTCCGGATCCGCTCCAGCACCGGCACCTTCGGATCGGGCAGCTCGAACGCGCGGCCCGTGATCTGCTCGTAGGCGCTGATATAGACCCGGGCGGTCTCGAGGACCATCTCGCGGGGGATTTCGGGGATCGCGTCCTTGTAGGGGTCGCACCGCGACGCGACCCAGCTGCGGACGAAATCCTTGTCGAAGCTCTCGGGCCGCTCGCCAGCCTCGAAGCGCTTGGGGTAGCTCGCCGCGAACCAATAGCGGCTGCTGTCGGGCGTGTGGATCTCATCGGCGAGGATGATCCGGCCATTGCCGTCGAAGCCGAACTCGTACTTGGTGTCGACCAGGATGAGGCCGCGTTTCGCCGCCATCTCTCGCCCGCGCGCGAAGAGGGCGAGCGCGGTCTCGGTAGCGCTTCGCCACTGCGCCGCCGTCAGCAGCCCGCGGCCAATGATCTCCGCCGCGGTAAGCGGCGCGTCGTGGTCGCCCTGAGCCGCCTTGCTGGTGGGCGTGATGATGGTCTCCGGCAGCTTCTGGTTCTCGCGCATGCCATCGGGGAAACGCAACCCATAGAGCGTGCGCGCGCCCTTCTTGTACATGGTCCAGATCGCGGTCGAGGTGGTGCCCGCGAGGTAGTCGCGCACCACCACCTCCACCGGCATGATGGTGAGCCGCTTGCAGACGACGACGTTGGGATCGGGATACTCGATGACGTGGTTCGGCGTGATGTCGCGGGTCGCCTCGAACCAGTAGCGCGCGATCTGCGTCAGCACCTGGCCCTTGAGCGGGATCGACGTGAGGATGATGTCGAAGGCACTCAAGCGGTCGGTCGCGATCAGGATGCGCCGCCCGTCCGGCAGGTCGTAATTGTCCCGGACCTTGCCGCGGTAGTGGCCGGGCAGCTCCGGAATCGTTGCGTCGGTCAGGATGTTGGCGTCGTAAGGCGCCAGCTTGGCGGCATCGATCATGCCCGAGGATAGACCGCGCTCGCCCGAGGCGTCCATCGATGCGCCGCGCCACGCCGCGCGCTATAAGCGGACATGACCGAGCCGAAGCTCTTCCTGCGCCTCGATCTCACCAGCCGGATCCGGCTCGGGCCCGGCAAGATCCGCCTCCTCGAGGAGATCGCGCACCAAGGCTCGATCAGTGCCGCCGGCCGCAGTCTCAAGATGTCATACCGCCGCGCCTGGCTCCTGATCGACGAGCTCAACTCGTATTTTCGCGAGCCGGTGGTGGTGACCCGGCTCGGCGGCACCGGCGGCGGCACGGCGGGCGTGACGCCGCTCGGGCGGTCGGTGATCCGCGTCTATCGCGCGATGGAGCAGGACGCCGAGCGGATGGTGCGCCGCCGATCGGCCCCGCTCCTCGCGCAACTTCGCGAAACTCCCGCGCGAACGCGGCGAAAAACCCGGCACGCAGCTAAGGCTCAAATGCAGCCATGATGGACGCGCTTTGGGGTCAGGCCGCGACCGGCTTGAAGGTCAAGGCGAGGCCATTCATGCAATAGCGCAGCCCCGTCGGCTGCGGCCCGTCGTCGAAGACGTGGCCCAGATGCCCGCCGCACCGGCTGCAATGGACGGCGGTCCGGACCATGAGGAAGAAGGCGTCCCTCGTCGTGCCGACGGCGTTGTCGAGCGGCGCCCAGAAGCTGGGCCAGCCGGTTCCGCTGTCGAACTTGGTCGACGAGGAGAAGAGATCGAGATCGCAGCCGGCGCAGCCGAAAATGCCATGCCGCTCCTCGTGCAGCAGCGGGCTGGTGAAGGGGCGCTCGGTTGCGGCCTCCCGCAGCACGGCATACTGGTCGGCCGTCAGCATCTTTCGCCACTCTGCGTCGGTGTGCGTCACCGCGAAGCTGCCGTCGGCCCGCGCCAACGCGACCACGTCGGGCACGATCGATGCCGCAGATAGCCAAGTCGCGCCGGTCGAGAGCAGTCGCCGTCTGGTCAACATTGCCTTGGCCCTCCTATCGGGTGACCCAAGATCCTACGCAACATTTCGCCTGAGCGACGCAGTTTGTTACTCCGGAACCGACCCTCACGCCCATGTGAGTCTTTGAGCGGTGGAGATGTCGATCCACCTGCCGAAACCCTTGCGCGCGGGAGTGCCTAAGGCTTGAATGTGAATCCCTGCCGCTCGAAGAACGGCCGCGCGCTGTCGGACTTGAGGTAATCGAGGAACGCGGCCGCCGCCCCGTTGTCGCTGCTCGTGAGTACGGCCGCGGGGTAGACGATCGGCGGATGGCTGTCCTCGGGGAAGGCAGCGACGATGCGCACGCCCTTGTCGGCCGCCGCGTCGGTCGCGTAGACGATCCCGAGGGGTGTCTCGCCGCGCGAGACCAGCAGCAGCGCGGAGCGCACATCCGCCGCCGGCGCGACCTTGCTCGAGACCGCGTCCCACACGCCAAGCTTCTGCAGCGCGGCCTTGCCGTATTTGCCCGCGGGCACGGCGCTCGGATCCGCCATGGCGAGCCGCTCGTTGCCGAGGAGATCAGCGAGCGCAAAGCCGGGCGTGATCTCGATCTTGACGGTGCTGCTCGCGGGCGCGATCAGGACCAGCTTGTTGCCGAGCAGCGTCAACCGCGTGTCCGTCTTGATCAGATTGTGCTTCTGCAGGTAATCCATCCAGTCGAGGTCGGCGGAGATGAAGAGATCGGCGGGCGCGCCGCTCTCGACCTGCTTTGCCAAAGTCGAGCTCGCGGCATAGGAGATCAGCGCCTTGGTCCCGGTCTCCCTCTCATAGGCAACGCTCGCGTCGTCCAAAGCGTTCTTGAGGCTCGCCGCCGCGAACACCACGATGTCTTTGGCCGTCGCCGCCGCGGCGAGCGCAAGCTGGGCGGCAAGAACCAGGACAAGCAGGAAGAGGCGACGCGTCGGGGTTTGCATTTGTGCGATATATATAGCTGGATATAGCGATCCAGGCTAGACAGAGAACAGGAGCACGCCAGCATGAAGATCAGCGCTCGGAACAAACTTCGCGGCAAAGTGGTCGAGGTGAAAAAGGGCCAGACCACCGCCCATGTCCGGATCGACGTGAGCGCCACCGTCGTGACGGCCTCGATCACCAACGAGGCCGTGGACGAGCTCGGCCTCAAGGTCGGCCAGACCGCCACCGCCGTGGTCAAAGCCTCCGATGTCATGGTCGCGATCGACGATTGAGGAGTGAGCGCGATGGTCCGCAGGAACGAGGTGCGCGCAGGAGAGGTGACCGTCGAGGCCCCCGCGCCCACCGACGCCGGCCTCGTCTTCATCGGCCGCATCCACACACCCTGGACCGACCGCATGGAGACGCCGCGCCAGGGCCGGCTCGACGGCCCGACCTGCCGGATCGAGGTGTTCGAGCCCTGGGTCGCGGCGCTCGACGGCATTCAGGAATTCGCGCGGCTCGAGGTGATTTACTGGTTGCACCTGTCACGGCGCGATCTGGTTCTGCAGAGCCCGCGCAACGACGGCGCCGCCCGCGGCACCTTCAGCCTGCGCAGCCCCGCGCGCCCGAACCCGATCGGGACACAGATCGTGGCTCTGGTCCGCGTCGAGAGCGCCAATGTGCTCGTGCGCGGCCTCGATTGCCTCGACGGCACGCCGCTCCTGGATCTGAAACCCGAGCGCGCCTCCTTCACGCCGCTGGCGCCGCGCCAGCCCGGCGACGATCAGGTCGGCGATCCCCAGTGATCGCGCCCGCTCGCGCGCGGCTCACTGTCAAGTGATGCGCGGTTACCTACATTAAGGGCATAGTCTCGATCGGCGCCGAACGGGAGCCCGTCATGACCCACGTACTCAACTTCCACCGCCGCCGCTTCGGCATGGCTGCGCTTTTCGCGATGGCACTCCTGGGTGCGGGCGTCACGTTGAACCCAATGTCATCGGTCGCGGAAGAGGCGCGCGCGGTTCCCGCGCCCGCCATCGATCCGCCCTCGACCGCGAGCTCCGAGGTCGCCGTACTCGCCGGTGGATGCTTCTGGGGCGTCCAGGGCGTCTTCCAGCATGTCGACGGCGTCACCAACGCCGTCTCCGGCTACACCGGCGGCGACAAGGCGACCGCCGACTACGAGACCGTGAGCGGCGGCGCGACAGGCCATGCGGAATCGGTGCGGATCACCTTCGATCCGCGCAAGATCAGCTATGGCCGCATCCTGCAGATCTATTTCTCGGTGGCACACGACCCGACCGAGCTCAACTACCAGGGCCCCGACGAGGGAACCCAATACCGCTCGGCGATCTTCCCGATGAGCGCGGAGCAGGCGGCGACCGCGAAGGCCTACATCGCGCAGCTCGACCAAGCGCACGTGTTCAGCGCGGCCATCGTGACGAAAATCGAGCCTGGCCGAACCTTCTATCCCGCCGAGGCCTATCATCAGGACTACCTGACGCGGCACCCGAGCCACCTCTATATCGTGATCAACGACCTCCCGAAGGTCGCGGCCCTGAAGAGCCTCTTCCCCGATCGGTATCGTGCCGACCCCGTCCTGGTTTCCGCGGCGGGCGTCTCTCAGTAGGGCGTGCCGTCCTTGTGCCGGTATTGGTATTTGCCGTCGAGCCCGAGGGTCGCGGCGAGGTCGTCGTCGGGATAGGCGACCTCATCGCCGGGGGTGCGATCACCGACCTCGATGAAGACCACGTCGGTCTTGCCGCGATTGACGAGATGATGTGCGTCACTGGTTCCCGCCTTGAAGCCCGCCACCATGCCCGGCTTGAGCTTCGTCTCGCCGCCGTTCGTGACCAGGACCGGCTCGCCCTCGAGAATGTAGACCAGCTCGTCCTGACGCGTGTGCGCGTGACGGAGCGCCGAGAGCGCGCCGGGCGGCAACCGTGTGAGGTTCACCCCGAAATTGGTGAGCCCGAAGATGTCCCCGAGCACGCGCTTCTCTCGGCTCCCGACCTTTGCCGTGAAAATGCCGAGTGCCGCGGCCGCTCCGGCAACTCCGCCGCGACGACGGCGATCGGGTGAGTCAGCTTGCTCATGCGATTATGTGTCCTGTTGTTTTCCGCGAGCGGCGAGCCGCCCCGTCGATCCGCTTCGCGGCTCGACCCCTCGCCGCTCGCGTAGGTCTTGTTTTCCGCGAGCGGCGAGCCGCCACGCCAACCCTCGCCGCTCGCGTAACGTAACCACCCTCACGACTGGCTGGTATGGGCCTCGATCCGGTATCCGTCGGGATCGATTGCGAAGGCGGCGTAGTAGGTCGCGCCGTAATCGGGCCGCACGCCGGGCTTGCCGTTGTCGCGACCACCTGCCTTGAGCGCACCCGCGTGGAAGGCGTCCACCGCCTTGCGGCTCGCGGCATCGAAGCAGAAGTGCAGGCCGGACTTGGCGTCGGCGGGCACCGGGTGCTCGGCGGCGAGGACCCAGAACTTCGGCGCCTCGGCGCCGTAGCCAAGATAGCCCTCACCTTCCGCCAGGCACTTGTAGCCAAGTGCCGACAGGGTCGAGTCGTAGAAGCGCTTCGCGGCCTTCAGGTCGCGGACGCCGACCGAAACGTGATTGAGCATGGAGCCTCTCCTCGTTGCTGATCGTGATGATCGTGACTAACTATCATGGTGGTTATAATGATGGCCGGTGACGTCGAGATTGTCAACCGGCTTCCCGGTTAGTATGTGAGGGCCATGAGGCAACCGCCACGCGGGCCGACGACGGAGCTGGTACCGGGTTTTCCGGACGACCTTTGTCTGGGCTACGCGAATACGCGCTACTACCGCGGCACCGAGCCTCCGACCGAGACGCTCGGCAACTTGAGCGCGCTGCTTGCGTGGTGCCGGTCCTCGGCCGGGCTCACCGCCGCAGGCGAGCGCACGCTCCGTCATGCCTGGCGCGATGAGGCCGCGGGCGCCGCCGCGCTCACCGAGGCCCTGGAGCTTCGCGAGACGATCTACCGGATCTTCTTCTGCGCCGCCGAGGGCAAGGCGCCTGCGGCCGCCGATCTCGACGCCGTCAACCGGGCGCTGCAGGCAGCGCCCGATCGGATCGGCATCGCTCGCTCTGGGTCGGCCTTCGCCTGGCGCATGACGCCCACGGCGGAGCCGAGCATTCCCTCGGTGCTTGCGCCGGTAGCCTGGTCAACCGCTAATCTCCTGACCGGCCCGCGCCTCGCGCGCGTGCGCCACTGCGCCAACGAGCGCTGTCTCTATCTCTTCGTGGACGACAGCAAGAGTGGCACGCGGCGCTGGTGCTCGATGTCCGCCTGCGGCAACCGCGCGAAAGCGCACCGCCATTACGTCAGGCACAAAGAGGATTGAGAGCTCGGAAGCTGTGGCCTCAGGCGGTGCCGGCGAGCGCCTTCTGGGCCGGCAAATCATCTTCGATGAAGGCCTGGACGATCTCGTCCACCGAGCGATCCGCCTCGAGGCCCAGGCGCTCCGCGCGCTTGGATGAGATCCCCCGCGGCCAGCCCGCGACGATCTTCTGGATCACGGGATCGGGCTCCCAGCGGATGCGATTCACGGCGGCCTCGCCGCCGGCGCGCCGGAGCGCCTCGACCATCTCGGCGACGGAGGCCGAGATGCCCGGCAGCTGGATTGCGCGCGTGTATCCGAAAGCGTCGCCGGGGAGGTCGTGCAACTTCTCCAGCGCGGCAACGAGCCGGCGTGGCGAGAGCAGCGCCATCACTGCGTCCTCTGTCACGGGACAGACGACGTCGACGCCGGAGAGTGGCTCGCGGAAGATAGAGGACGCCCAGGTCGAGGCCGCGCGATTGGGCCGGCCCGAGCGCACCACGATGGTCGGGAGGCGCGGCGAGCGACCGTCGATGTAGCCTTTGCGGCTGTAGTCGTTGACCAGGAGCTCGCCGCAGGCCTTCTGATTCCCGTAGGAAGTCTGCGGCGTCAGCGGCGTGTCGTCGCTCACCTCCGGCGGCATGTTGCCGCCGTAGACCGCGAGCGAGCTCGCAAACACCAGGCGTGGCCGCGTGCCGAGCGCCCGGCACGCCTCCAGCACCACGCGGGTTCCATCGAGATTGACCCGCAGGCCGATGTCCGTATCCGCCTCGGCTTGGCCGCTCACCACGGCCGCGAGGTGAAAGACTGAGGCGGTGCGTTTGTCGATGAGCGCCCGCACGGTCGCAGGATCGGCGATGTCACCCGTCACGATCCTGAGCCGGTTGTCGGCGCGGAGCGGCGGGTTCGGCCCCGCCACGTCGAACAGCACGAGCTCGTCGATCGGCGTGTCCTTGCCGTCGGGCCCGATCAGCGAGCCGCGCGCCAGCAACCGCTGCGCGAGCTTTTTGCCGATGAAGCCGGTGCCGCCGGTGATCACGACCTTCATGAACTGCTCCCCATTTGGCGCCGCCGGAGTGCCCCTGGTTATCCCGCGGGCGCGTCGGTAGTGTTTTATCGTGAACGGGACCGGAGACAAGTGGCGATGGCCCTAGGGCTGGCTCCCTCCCCGCACCCGCCGCTTAGTCGTGCCACGGGGATCGCGCCGGAGCGTGGCGATCGCCGCGAGCGACTGCGCCATCTCGCCTGGCTCGGCTCATTGCTACTGCATGCGGTGGTCCTGGCGCTCCTGCTGCGCCTCTGGAAATCGCCGCACGTCGACGACTTCCCGGTGATCGAGGTGGCGCTGGTGCCGGGCACCGGAGATGCCGGCAAGGCGGGCGGCACGGGTGGCGGTGCCACTCAGGAAGGTAAGCTCGCGCAGGGCTCGGAGGAGCCGGTGCCGAACAAGGCCGCCGACGCCGAGCCGCCGGAAGCCGTCAAAGAAGCACCGCAAGCCGAGCCGGTGCCGCCGGCGCCCGAGCCCGAGAAGACGGAGACACCGCCCGCGCCGCCTACCCCGCCGACGGTGACCACCGTGACCGACAATCCGCCCGCGCCCGTGTCCGAGAAGCCGGTCGTGCGCATGCCGCCCCCGCCGCCACGCAAGCCGACGCCGCCGCCTTCGCCCTCACCGGCGCCGCTGCCGCAGGTCGCGACCGCCCCCATCCCGCAGCCGACACCGGGTACGCCGGGCGCCGGCACCGGCCGTGGCGGTCCCGGGGGCGTGGGTCAAGGCGAGAGCGGCAGCGGTCACGGCATCATCGGCAATGGCAATGGGCCCGGCGACGACTATCTCGACCGCGTCTGGCGACACGTCCGAAAATTCGTTCGGTATCCCGCGGTGGAGAAGAAAGAGAAGAAGGAAGGCACCGGATGGGTGATGTTTCGGATTGGCCGCGACGGGACCGTGCTGGAAGCCTCAATCCTCGAGGGCACCGGGTATTCCGCACTGGATGACGCGATATTAGACGCGCTGCATCGAGCGTCGCCAGTGCCGCCACCGCCCGCCGACTACCCCGGCCCCGATGTTCGGCTCGAGGCACCGTTTGATTTCCACTTGGGCTTCTTCGATCGCGTCTTCTGACCCGCAAGAAACGGCCGCAGAGAAATCTGCGGCCGTTCCAGGTTTTGCGCTAACCCCGCGTCTGCACGCTCTTCGTATCGGGGTTGACCACGACGGTCACGCTCTTGCCGCTCTTTTGCGCGGTGATCTCGTAGTCGCGCCCGTCCGGACGGAGGCTCGAGAAGTCGCGATAGCCTTTGTCCTCCAGGACATTGAGCGCCGTGGTCGCGCGATCTTGCTCCGCGTATCTCCGTGACGCGCGGCGCGCCGCCATCGCTCGATGCTTGCTCGTGCGAGGCGGTTGTGTTTGCGCCTGTTTCATTTCAGTCGAGCTCGGCGGCGTCTTGCTCGACTGAGCCGCGCTCGGGCCTGGTGTCTTCATCTTCGGTTGCGCGGCAGCTGGCGGACTGTTGTTCATCTGCTGGGTCGTCGCGCTCGAGCTGGGACCGCTTGGCGTGACGGTGGGCGGCGAATTGGGTTGAGCGAAAACCACCGCCGTGCTGGCGAGCAGCACCGCGGCCGACAACATCAATTCCTTCGGCTTCATTGGGACGCTCCATGCAAAACCATTGATCGCGGAGCCGCCCAGCGGCGCGCTCCTGAGTAGTCAACTGGGGCGCCATTATTTCAGTGGCCTGACGGCGGCGTTAAATCTCTGACAGATCGCTCACGCGGACGGAGCCAACGCGATCACGCCAAGGAAGACGGCGCCATAGCGCTCGAGCTTGCTGCGGCCGACACCCAGTATCTCCCCGAGTGCCGCGTGATCGCGCGGCCGCTGCCGAGCCATCGCGAGCAATGTGGTGTCGTGGAAGATCACGTAGGGCGGCACGCCCTGCTCGCGGGCGAGGGCGAGTCGCTTCGCGCGCAGCGCCTCGAAGAGGGCGGAATCGGCGTTGCTCAAGGGCTCGACCGGTGCGCCAACCGTGACGCGCTTGCGCTGGGAGCGCGGCAGGCGCGCGGGCTCGTCGCGGAACGACACGGCCGTCGTGCCACGCAGCACGTCGCGCGCGCTCGCGCCGAGCCGCAGCCCGCCGTGACCGGCGACGTCGACCTCGAGGTGGCCTTGGGCCACGAGCTGCCGAAACACCGAGCGCCACTGTCGCTTGTCGAGCTCCGTGCCGACGCCGAAGGTCTTGATCTGGTCATGGCGAAACTGCCGCGCGCGCTCGGTCGGCTCGCCCAGCAGCACGTCCGTGAGGTGACCGACCCCGAACCGCTCTCCGGTGCGCGCCACCGCCGAGAGTGCTTTTTGCGCGACGATGAGGCCGTCCCATGTCCTGGGCGGCGCGAGGCAGGTGTCGCAATTCCCGCAGGGCGGATGCTCGCGCTCGCCGAAATATCCGAGCAGCACCTGCCGCCGGCAGCGCGCGGTCTCGCAGAATCCGAGCAGCGCATTGAGCTTGTGGCGCTCGATGCGCTTCTGGCCCTCGTTGAGATCGGAGCCTCCGAGCAAGCCCGAGAGCGCGGTCACATCCGCCATGCCATAGGTCATCCAGGCATCGGCGGGCAGACCGTCGCGGCCGGCGCGGCCAGTCTCCTGGTAATAGGCCTCGAGGCTCCGCGGCGCGTCGAGATGCACGACGAAGCGCACGTTGGGCTTGTCGATCCCCATGCCGAACGCGACGGTGGCGACGACCACCACGCCTTCCTCCTTGAGGAACTGGTCCTGGTTGCGCGCGCGGACCGGCGCCTCGAGGCCGGCATGATAAGGCAGCGCGGTGCGACCCCGCGCCGCAAGCCATTGCGCGATCTCATCGACCTTGTCGCGGGTGCGGCAATAGACGATGCCGGCGTTCCCGCGGTGCTCGGCATCGAGGAATGCCAGGAGCTGCTGGCGCGGCTCATGCTTCGACACGACGCTGTAGCGGATGTTCGGCCGGTCGAAGCCCGCGGCGAAGACCCGCGCATTTCCGAGCTTCAGGCGAGCTGCGATGTCCTGCCGGGTCGTCGCGTCGGCCGTCGCGGTGAGCGCGATCCGCGGCACGTCGGGAAACCGCTCGTGCAGCACCGAGAGCGCCAGGTACTCCGGCCGGAAATCGTGACCCCACTGGGAGACGCAATGAGCCTCGTCGATCGCGAAGAGTGCGATCCTCGTCGAGCCGAGCAGATCGAGGGTGCGCACCATGGTGAGCCGCTCCGGCGCCACATAGAGGAGATCGAGATCGCCGCCGCGTATCGCGCGCTCGACCGCCCCTGCCTCGCCTGGCGGCAGGGCCGAGTTCAGCGCCGCCGCCCGCACGCCTGCCTGGCGGAGCGCATCAACCTGGTCCTTCATCAGCGCGATCAGCGGCGAGATCACCACGCCGAGGCCCGGCCGGACCAGCGCGGGGATCTGATAGCAGAGCGACTTGCCGCCGCCTGTGGGCATCAGCACCAGCGCGTCGCCGCCCGCCACGACATGGGCGATCACCTCGGCCTGCTCGCCGCGAAAGCTCTCGAAGCCGAAGACGCTCCGCAGGACCGCAAGCGGGCGGTCTTCGCCAGGCGTCGAAGGCGCAAGGTTCGTGAGGGCGTCGCTCATTCGGGATGACTTGATGCTGCGCCGGAGTCTACATCACCCTCTATCGTCCGTGCTTCTCGTAGCGCGTCGCCATCTCGCGCGCGACCTTCGCCTCCGACACCAGCTGTGTACCGCCGAGCCAAAGCCCCGTCACCCGTCGCCGCCCGCCGCGCACGAGGCGGGCCAGCTCGCCATGATTCGCAAAGCCGCCCGCGAGCGCGATGCGGCCGCGGTCGCGGCCGGTGACCGCGAGCTCGCTGGCATCGAGAAACGGGTTCAGGAAAGCGGGCGTCGCGACGAAGACCCTGTCGCGCACCGGCACAAGATCGACGGCACCCCAGAGACTCCACCACCGGCCGAACCAGTCCGCGAGCCTGCGCGACGGAGCGCCAAACTTCGCAAAGCAGCGCAGGATCTGAGCCACCCCGTCGAGCCAGGGATGCGCGAGCCCATCGGCGGAGTTGGTGAGCACGGAGATGGTCAGCTCGGGTGCCGGGAATGTGGCCGTGCGCGTGATGAAGCCCTGGAACCCGCCGGAATGACCGAACCACTCCCAATCGCCGAGCGCACCGCTGATCGTGCCCAGGCCGTAGTAGCGCTCGAGGCTCGAATGCGGGTCGCGCCACTGCCGCCGGATCATCTCGCGCCGGCTCGAGGGCGAGATCACGCCGCCGCGCGCCCCAGGCGAGAGCTGGTTGAAGAAGCGCGCGAGATCGGTGGCGGTGCTTACGAACCCTGTCGCCGACGCCAGTGCATGGGTCGGGTTGTCGCCGGGAATCACGGCGCGCCGGCCGAGCGGCCACTTGCCGCTGTGGCCGCGCGCCACGGGCGTGCCGCGCGGCAGCGGCACGTCGGGACGCGTCTCCTCGAGGCCGGCAGCGTCGACGATCTCGCGCTGAATCCAGGCGCGATAGGGCTCATGCGTGACCGCCTCGATGACAAGGCCGGCGAGACCATAACCGTGGTTCGAATACTTGAACCGCGCGCTGCCCTCGATGATGGGCGGAGCCTTGAGATCGGTCCGGAGCTCCGCCTCGGAGCGAAACGGGCGGCGGTCCTGCCATTGCCCGGAATCCCAGCCGTCCCGCACCAAGCCGGCGCTGTGGGAAAGCAGCTGCGCAATGGTCGCACGCGCGATCTGCGGATGGAGGTCGCGTAAGAAGCGGCCCGCGGGATCGTCAAGCCGCAGCTTGCCGCGTTCGCGCAATCTCATGATCCCCGCGGCGGTGAAGCTCTTGGAGTGCGAGGCCACACGGAACCGGTGGCGCGGCGTCAAGGGAAAACCACGCCCCAGGTCGGCATGCCCGAACGCTTGCTCAAGCACGATCCGACCGCGCTGCGCGATCGCGACCGCACAACCTGGCAGCTCCGTCTGCCGCATCTGGAACTCGAGCCAGCGGGGAATGTAGTCGAGGGCGGCGCCCAGCCATCTGTCCACCGAGATGCTCCCTTAGCGAAATCGCGGCGGCAGAGCATATCGGTACCGTCGATGCCGCGCTATCGGATCGCCCTAGTGTGATGATTCTGAGGTTCCTGAGCGAACGTCAGAATCCAAATCACGCTCGCTTTAAATGGTTGGTGGCCCGCTTGTCCCTGAAATTCAGCGAGGAATTTCAGGGGCGGGACACCGGGCTCCGTGCTATCACCCGCGCCGCCATGCTCACCATCCGCGACCTCACCTACCGCATCGCCGGGCGCACGCTCATCGACGGCGCGTCGGCGCAGATCAATGCGGGCTGGAAGGTGGGGCTCGTGGGGCGGAACGGCGCTGGCAAATCGACGCTGCTGA
>DATEGF010000179.1:0-5801 GCA_035280245.1 Allostellaceae bacterium | reverse complement strand
GCACCGTCGTCCCGCTGCGGCAGCGCGAGCGAACCCCCTCACCGCACGGTCATCCCGATCCGCGCGGCATCCGCCGAATAGAAGATCAGCTCAACCCGGCCGATCAGGTTCTCGTATGGCACCATCCCGCCGCCCTGCGCCTCCGGCATACGGCTGTCCATCGAGTTTTCCCGATTGTCGCCGAGCACGAAATACCGCTCGGTGGGAACGGTGAAGACCGCGGTATTGTCGACGCTGCTCTTTCCGGTATCGAGCACGTCGTAACTGCGGCCGCCCGGCAGGGTCTCTCGCCATCGCGGCTTCCGGGTCATCAACTCCGTGTCGGTATAGTCGCCGAGCGGCTCACGCGGAACCGCCTGCCCGTTGAGGTAGAGGATGCCGCCCTTGATCTGAATGGTGTCGCCCGGCAGGCCGACTACGCGTTTCAGGTAATCGATCGAAGGATTTTTCGGCTGCCGATAGACCACGACATCGCCGCGCTCCGGCTCCCGGCCAAGAATGCGCCCCGCGAAGGCCGGTTGCGCGAATGGCAGAGAATAGCGGCTGTAGCCGTAGCGGTATTTGGAGACGAAGAGGTAATCGCCGACGACGATGGTCGGCATCATCGAGCCGCTCGGCGCATTGAAGGGCTCGAAGAGTAAAATTCGGAATGGAAAAAGCAGGAGGAGGACGATCGCTCCCAGCGCTACCAAGACCACGTGCCAGTGCACGCGCCGCCGTCCCGCGCCATCCGCCGTCATCCCCCCTCCCCTTGCTCAGCGCGCCGACATTACCACCGGCACGCGAGGCGCGTGAATCGCCGGAGGATGTTCGCGCAGGGAGCGATCCTTGGCGTCAGTCCCCGACTGACCACCCGGTTCCGCCGCTCCGCAACAGCGTCAGCACGTCACGGGCGGGTCCGCGGCGATAGAGCCGGAAGAAGACGGCATCGCGGTAGCCAGCCCGTCTCGCGAATGTCGCGGTCATGCTCAGCGGTCCATTTCATGGACCCACGGCGTCCTCCGAGCCCTCGCGGAAGACTAACGAGCTGGGATCGCCGGGAGCTATCCCTTTCGGCCGTCGTCGCCGGTTTTGCGCTCGAAGCGGGCGCAGAGCAGCGCAGAGCGCTTCGTGGAATCCGTCGTGTCGTATTCCTGGCCGCGGTCGATCGCCTGATAGACGAGCGCGCCCTCGATCTCGTAGGCCTTCGCTCCGCTGCGCTCGAATTCCGGCTCGAATTGCTCGAGCACGTCCCAGGAGAGCGTCTGGGGCTCGGTCGGGGTCGGCTCGTGGTTGATCTCCGTGATGAGCAGGAAGATCCCGCCGGGGCGCACGATGCGCTTGATCTCGGCGATACTCTTGCCAGGCTCACGCACGTGGTCGAGCGAGTTGAAGGCGAAGGCGGCGTCGAAATGGGCCGCCGGAAACGGAATGCTCTCCGATGTCGCGTTGACATAGCGCATGCGGTGTTGGCTGGCCCCGAGCTTGAGGTACTCGTTCGCGAGCGGATCGAGCCCGACGCGCTCGGCCGTCATGTCGGCCCATTCGAGGCTGCCGCGCGGACCGCAGCCGATGTCGATCATCCGCTTGCCCCGATAGAACGCCCGATCGAGCCCGAAGAAGCTCGTGTAGTATTTCTCGTAATGGTCATTGGAAAGGCTTTGCCCTTCCGCGTGGTACCGCTGGCGCCAGAAGCGCAACTCGTGCCGCTGCTTGTATTGCTCCGGCCGAAAGACGCGAAATCCGATTCCAACGGCGGATCTGATCAGCTCGAGCATTGGATGCCCCCGCTTGCCTTTTTGCGCGCCTGCTCGATAGCCGACGGTGCGCCCCTGTCGCCTATCGTCTTGCCCCTATGGTCGAGGCTCCGATGTCGAGTGCGGTAGCGGCAAAAACGTGATCGACTAAAACACGATCAATTGTCGCGGAGGCTCATCCGCGGGATAGGCAGGGCATACTCACTTGGGGCAAACTGCTCCGCGATCAACGGTTGAGGATTGGATGTCGACCCATCACGCGCTCCGCGCCAGCCCCGAGACCTGCCACTGGGGCTTCTTCGATTCTGCCCTGAAGCCGGTCCTGACGGTCGCCTCCGGCGATACCGTGACGGTCGATTGCGTCTCGGGTCAGCCCGAGGTCATGCCGACGGACGAGCGGTTCCACGTGCCGCCGGAGCTTCGCGCGATCCATGCGAAGCTCCCGCAACCCGCCGCCGGCGGCCATATCCTGACGGGACCGATCGCGATTGAGGGCGCCGAGCCCGGCGATACGCTCGAGATCCGCGTCCGCGAGATCGAGCTCCGGCAGAACTGGGCGTATACCCGGATCGGCCCGCTCCGCGGCACGATCCCCGAGGATTTTCCCGTGCGCAAGATGTGGCACACCGCGATCGACCGCCAGCGCGGGGTCGGCACCACACCCATCGGCATCGAGATTCCGCTCGCGCCCTTCTTCGGCGTGATGGGCGTGGCGCCGCAGCCAGCCTATGGCCGCGTCACCACGATCGTCCCGCGGGAGTTCGGTGGCAATCTCGACCTCAAGGAGCTGGTGGCGGGCACCACGCTCTATCTGCCGGTCTTCACCAAGGGTGCCAACTTCTCCGTGGGTGACGGCCACGCCGTCCAGGGTGATGGCGAGGTCTGCATCACCGCGCTCGAGACCGCGCTCGGCGGCACGTTCGAGTTCATTTTGCGCAAGGACCTGAAGCTCGACATGCCGCGGGCGGAAACCCCGACGCACTGGATCAGCGTGGGCCTCGACGAGGATCTCGACGATGCCGCCAAGCAGGCGCTCCGCCAGATGATCAAGCTCATGCGCGAGCTCGCGGGCCTCGCGCCCGAGGACGCCTACATGCTCTGCAGCCTCGGCGTCGATTTCCGCGTGACGCAGCTGGTCGACGGCAACAAGGGCATTCACGGCATGCTGCCCAAGAGCCTGCTCGCCCCGCGGCTGGGCGCTCGCGCCTAGGCGCGCTATCCTGTTGCGGCTCATGATCGAGAGGAGGCGCAGGATGGCTCGACGTCATTGGTCGCTGGCGCTCGGTGTCGCCGCAATGGCCGTGACCGGCCTTTCCGCCCAGGTTGCTCGCGCGGATGCGATCGACGGCAACTGGTGCTCCGCCGAGGGCAAGCGCATGTCGATCGAGGGCCCCGCCATCACGACGCCCGCGGGCACTCAGTGGCACGGTAATTACAATCGGCACTATTTCACGTACGAGGTGCCCGCCTCGGATCCGGGCGCCGGCCAGACTGTCTACATGGCGCTCCTCAACGAGAACACCGTGCGTCTCAGCATGGCGGCCGACGCGCAGGCCGCGCAGACGTCGCCGACCGAGATCTGGCATCGCTGCCCGCCCGCGGTCAGTTGAGAGCAGATTAATGTGAGGCCGCAGGCGCCGCGCGGAGCCAGACGGGAAGCGCGCCCAAGCGGCGCAGGACAAGCGCCATTGTTCCCGCAATCAAGATGGGCCCGACCGGAAAATCGTCACCCGCGAGCGTGAGCGCCAGCGGAGCCGCGGCGATGAGGGCGAGCGCGGTGCGCTCGCCCGCGGGAAAGCCCACTTTCAGCCCTTCCTGAACCATAAACGCGATCGGGACCGCCAGCACCGCCAGATCGTAGGGCAAGAGGTAGGGTGTGACGGCGAGTGCCCCGAGGGCGAGTGCCGCCGCTCTCAGCGCATAGGGGGCTGGCCGTAGCCAGAGGAGGCAGACAAGCACCGTGGTCGCGAGCGCCATCCCGCCGTGCAGCGTCCAGGCCAGCGCGCTCCCGCCGCCCAGCCAGCGAACGAGACCGTAGACGGATTGCAGCTTCCCCCAGCCGGTGACACCCTGCTCGAGGGTCAAATTGGCATTTTCCGACGCAAATTGCAGATAGGCCGCCCAGCAATCCCCGCCGAAGGCGAGGTAGGACGCGGCCGCTGACATCAGGAGCGTGACCGCCGCTGCGGCGATGACGCGCCAGCGCCCCGCCGCCGCGAGAACCAGCGGGAAGAGCAGACCGAAATGCGGCTTGTAGGCGAGGAGGCCCAGCAGGATGCCGGCGAGCCACGGCCGGCGGTCCAGCAGGGCGAGTGTGCCACCGATGAGCGCTGCGGTGAGAAAACCGTTCTGGACATCGAGTAGATTGACCGCGGTGAGCGGCAGCGAGAGCGCGAGCAGAAACGTCAGCCGGCGCGGTATGATCGCGTAGCCGGCCGCCATGTAGGCGATGAGCGTCGCGCCCATCCAAACGAGGAGCCCCGCGAGATAGGGCAGCACCGCGATCGGGACCGCGATGAGCAGGAACGTCGGCGGATAAGGCCAGGGCAGGTAGCCGCTGAAATCGCCGACGATCTGCGTTTGCAAATCCTTGAGCACGGCGAGCCCATAGGTCTCCGCGGGATGTCCAAGAATTGTCTGGAGACCCGCCGAGTACATTGCGAGGAAATCGGTAAGCTGGCTCGTCCCCGTGGAGCCAATCCCCCAGAGACCCCGCCACGCCAGGATGCCCGTGACCAACAGGTAGAGGATCGGCAGCAGCGAGCCATAGAGGCGCAACCGCGACTCCGTGAAGAGGCGATCGTCGATCGTGCAATCCGGGGCCATGCCCTGGGTCTAGCGAGATTGAGTTAACGCGACCTGAACGGCCCTGGGGGCGCGCGGCGCATGCATCGAAGGACGCACCGAGCCCGCCGCCGGTTAAGCTTCCCTCAACCATCGAGGTGCTATTTGCCCGTCCTCGCAACCGCTTGCGTTGGCACAGCCCATGTCCGCGAGCCTCCGGGCGAAATGGCTGATCGTCGCGATCCTTGTGGCGCTCGATGCCGCAGGCCTCGCCTATCTCGGCATCGATCTCAACCTCGCCGGTCTCGTGCGTGTCATCTGCGCGGTGCTGTTCCTGGGCGCTACCGCCGCCTTCTACACCTATGTGCGACCCAACGATCGCATCGTCGACGCGACGCAGACGATGGGGTTTCTGCTCGCCTTCTTCGCGACCACCGCGGTCTTCAACTACATCTTGACCGCGACCGCATTGCCGCTCCGAGACGACGCCTTCGCGACCGCCGATCGCGCCCTGGGATTCGATTGGCCCGCTTGGCTCGGCTGGGTGCATGCGCATCCGCTGCTCTGGCAAGTTCTTCAGCTCGCCTACGACAGCGCCATTCCGCAGATGCTGGTGGTCACGCTCTTTCTAGCCTTCACCGGACGACCGGAGCGCAACAGCGAGTTCCTGTGGGCGATGATGCTGTCGCTCGCGGTAATCCTGCCGGTGGCGACGCTGTGGCCCGCCGCGGGCGCCTGGGTGCAATATGATGCGCTCGAGTTCGGCAACCGGCTCCAGGTCCAGGACTTCCTCGCAATACGCGACGGCACGCTCCGCGAGATCGATCTCACCGAGCTTCAAGGCCTGATCAATTTCCCTTCCTTCCACACGACGCTGGGTGTGCTCTACGCGTACGCGCTGCGCAGACGCGGTGCACTTTTCGGGATCGCGCTCGCGCTCAATCTCGTGATGATCGCCTCGGTCCTGAGCGAAGGCGGCCACTATCTCGTGGATTTGATCTCCGGCGCCGCGATCCCCGTGGCGGCGCTTTGGGTCACGCCGAGGCTGGAGCGCCGTCTCGCGCGCCGCTCGGCGGCGAAGCCAATCCCGGGTCTCGCGCCGGCACTCTAGAGAGTGGCCGCACACCGCCGACGTTGACTTCCGTCCGCGCTCCTTTTAGAGAGAGCGTCATGATGCTCGCCCAACTCACGGCGTACGACAGCCCCTCCGGTACCACCACCGGCGGGCCCGGCGAGTTGCGCATGCGCTGACAGCAGCGGCATCCGCGAAATCTGCCAAGG
>DATEGF010000178.1:0-5078 GCA_035280245.1 Allostellaceae bacterium | reverse complement strand
CGGTCCCGCGACCGAGCGCCTGGGCGCCGCCGGCCACGGCCGACTGCCAGAGCACGAGACCCGTCGATTCCGGCTGGCCCAGCGGCGCGAGGGCGCGGCGGCGCTCGCGGAGGCGCTGGCCGTATTCGAGCCAGCGCAGCTCCTCGATCGGGCTGAGCGAAACGTGGCTGTCGGAGCCGACGCCCCAGCGCCCACGCGCCTCCATATAGGGCAGCAGTGGAAAGAACCCGTCGCCGAGGTTGGCCTCGGTGGTGGGGCAGAGACCCGCGACGGCACCGGTGGCGGCGAGCCGCCGGGTCTCCGCCTCGTCCATGTGCGTCGCGTGCACCAGGCACCAACTCCGGTCCACCGGCGCATAGTCGAGCAGCCACTGGACCGGACGCGCGCCGGACCATGCGAGGCACTGCTCGACCTCGCGGGTCTGCTCGGCGACGTGGATGTGGACGGGCGCCTCGGGATCGAGCGCGCGGAGCGCCGCGGTCGCGGCGGCGAGCGCATCCGGCGACACCGCGCGGAGCGAGTGATGAGCGAGGCCGACGCGGACCTCCGGATTGCCGGCATGTCGCCGCCGCGTCGTCTCGATGAGCGCCATCATGTCGTCGACCCCGTTGACGAACCGGCGCTGGCTCTCGGTCGGCGCGGCACCGCCGAAGCCGCTCGACAGGAACAACGCGGGCAACAGCGTGATGGCGATGCCGGTCTCTTTCGCGGCCGCGATCACGGCCTCGCTCATGGCGGCGCGATCGGTATAGGGTCGGCCGTCACGGCCGTGATGGAGATAGTGGAACTCGGCGACGCCGGTGTAGCCGGCCTTCAGCATGTCGAGATAGAGCTGCGCCGCGATGGCGCGGACATCCTCAGGCTCGAGCACCGCGAGGAAGCGGTACATGGCCTCGCGCCAGCTCCAGAAATCGTCGCCGGTCGGGCTCGCACGCTCGGTCAGACCCGCCATGGCGCGCTGAAAGGCATGCGAGTGCAGATTGGGCATGCCCGGGAGCACGGGCCCTGCGAGCCGCTCGGCATCACCCGGCGTGGCGCCGGGCTCGACGGCCGTGAGCGAACCATTTGCGTCCACGCTCAGGCGGACATTCTCGGCCCAGCCCGTCGGCAGCAGCGCGCTCTTGGCAAAGAGCGTGGTCATGGCGCGGTCGCCACGCCGCTCGCCGGGAACAGGTGGCAGGCGACGCCGCGGTCTTTGCTGACCTGTACCCAGGACGGATAGACCTGCTTGCAGATATCCATCGCGCGCGGACAGCGCGGGTGGAAGTGGCAGCCTGTGGGTGGCGCCATCGCCGAGGCGACCTCGCCCTCGAGCTTCGCCATCGCGACCTTGGCCTTGGGATCGGGAACCGGCGACGCATTGCGGAGCGCGCGCGTATAGGGATGGAGCGGCTCATTGAAGATCGCGGGCACCGGCCCCTTCTCGACGATGCGGCCAAGATACATCACCGCGACCTTGCGGCAGAAATGCCGGACGACGCCGAGATCGTGCGAGATGAAGACGAAGCTGAGATTCCGCCGCTCCTGGAGCCCGCGCAACAGGACCAGGATCTGTGCCTGGATCGAGACATCGAGCGCGGAGACCGGCTCGTCGGCAACGATGAGCTCCGGCTGCAAGACAAGCGCGCGCGCAATGCCGATGCGCTGGCGCTGCCCGCCGCTGAACTCGTGCGGATATTTCTGCGCGGCGTCGCTGGGGAGACCCACCTCGGTGAGCACGGCGCGCACGCGTGAGGCGATCTCCGACGCGCTCCCGAGACCATGCACCGCCATCGGCTCGGCGAGGGTCTGGCCGATGGTCCGCCGCGGGTTTAGCGAGGAATAGGGATCCTGGAACACGATCTGCATCTCGCGGCGGAGTTGCCGGAGCTGCGCAGCGCCGGCAGTGAGCACGTCCTCGCCCTTGAAGCGCACGCGGCCACCGTCAGGCTCGACGAGGCGCAGCACGGAACGGCCGGCGGTCGACTTACCACAACCGGATTCACCCACGAGGCCGAAGGCCTCGCCCGCTTCCACCGAGAAGGAGACGTCGCTGAGGGCGAGCACCCTCCCCGCCGAGCCGCCGAGGAATCCCTGTCGAACCTGGAAGCTCTTGCTGAGGTTCTCGACCTCGAGAAGCGGCGCTGTCATGCCGCCTCCGCGCCTGCCCCATCGCCGGTGCGCACCCAGCAGCGAGCGTGGTGCCCGCGCAAACCCGGCACTGGCGCCAGCGGTGGGGTCTCGACCGAGCAACGCGCGATCTTTAGCGGACAGCGGTCGGCGTAGCGGCAGCCGGCGGGCATCGCGGTGATCGGTGGCACTTGGCCGGGGATCGGCCTCAGGTCGAGGGCGTCGCGATCGACGCGGGGGATCGAGCGCAGAAGCGCCTCTGTATAAGGGTGTGTCGGATTGGCGAAGAGCTCGTCGACCGAGGCGAGCTCCACGATATCACCCGCGTACATGACCGCGACCCGATCGGCGATCGAGGCGACGACGCCGAGATTGTGCGTGATAAAGATCATGGCCATCCCGTCGCTCGCCTTGAGCTCCGCGAGCAGGGCCAGGACCTGAGCCTGGATCGTGACGTCGAGCGCGGTGGTGGGCTCGTCCGCCAGCAGCACCTCGGGCCCGCAGGCGAGCGCCACCGCGATCATCACGCGCTGGCGCATGCCGCCGCTGAACTGGTGCGGGTAGTCGCCAAAGCGGCGCGCGGCCGAGGGGATCTTCACATGCTCGAGGAGCTCAAGCGCGCGGGCGCGCGCGGCGCTCGGTGACAGGTCCGTGTGGTAGCGCAGCGCCTCCGCCACCTGGAATCCCACGGGGAGCACCGGGTTGAGCGAGGTCATCGGCTCCTGGAAGATCATGGAGATCCGGTTGCCGCGGACCTTCTCCATCTCGCGCTCGTCGAGGGCCAGGAGATCGCGGCCGTCCAGCAGCACACGGCCTGAGGAGACACGGCCGTTCGCCCTGGGCACCAGGCCGATGATCGAGAGCGCGGTGATGCTCTTGCCGCAACCGGACTCGCCGACCAACGCCAGGGTCTCGTTGCGGCCGAGCGCGAACCCCACGCCGCGCACCGCCGGATACCAGGTGCCGCCGATGCGGAACTCGGTGGTGAGGTTCTCCACCACCAGTGCGGGCTCGGCGCCTCGCTCACTCATGGCGGAGCCTCGGATCGGTGGCGTCGCGGAGGCCATCGCCCAGCATGTTGAGGCCCAGCATGATCACCAGGATGGCGAGGCTCGGGAACAGCGCGAGCCAGGGCGAATCCAGGATATTCTCGAAGCCCTCGCGGATCATCCCGCCCCAGGTCGCGGTTGGCGGCCGCACGCCAAGACCGATGAAGCTCAGCGATGCCTCGGTCCGGATCGCGGTCGCGAGCCAGAGCGAGGCCATCACCAGGATCTCGTCGATGATGTTGGGCAGGATGTGCACGGCCATGATGCGCAGGTTCGAGAAGCCCAGCGCGCGACCCGCCTCGACGAAATCGCGCTCCTTGACCACGAGCGTCGGCGCGCGGGCGATGCGTGCAAAGGGCGCGATCGCAGTCAAGGTGATCGCGAGGATCAGATTGCCGACCGTCGGCCCCAGCATCGCCACTACCAGGAGACCCATCACCAGGGCCGGGAAGCTCAGCAGCACGTCCATGGCCCCCATCACGACGCGATCGAAGACGCCGCCGATATAGCCCGCGAGCATGCCGAGCACGCCGCCGATCATGATCGCCAGCAACACCGCCGAGGTGCCGACTACCAGCGACACCCGGCCGCCCCAGAGGATGCGCGAGAGGATGTCGCGGCCGAAGTCGTCGTTCCCCAGCGGGAAATCCGACGAGGGTCCGGCGAGGCGCAGGAGCACGTCCTGCTCGTAGGGATCGTGGGGCGAGAGCCACGGTGCGAAGATCGCGCTCAGCGCCACCGCGATCACCAGGCCCGCGCCGAGCGACGCCATCTTGTGACGGCGCATGTTGGTGCCGAGCCTGGCCCAGGCGCCGCGCTCAGGCACGGTCGCGATCGCGCTCATGGGTGCTTCACCCGCGGATCGATCAGACCATAGGTGAGGTCGGTGAGCAGGTTCGCGATCACGATGAAGAAGGCATAGATCACCATCATGCCCTCGAGGAGCGTGTAGTCCCGCTGATTGAGCGCGTTGATGATGAGCTTGCCGAGGCCCGGCCGGTTGAACACGATCTCGGTGAGCACGGAATTCCCGATCAGCACGCCGAGGTAGAGGCCGACCACGGTCACCACGGGGATGAGCGCATTGCGGAGCGCGTGGCGCCAGATCACAACGCGCGCCGGCACCCCCTTGGCGCGCGCCGTGCGGATGTAATCCTCACCGAGCACGCCCAGCATGCTCGACCGCGCGACCCGCATCACGTAAGCCACCATGATGAGGCCGAGATTGATCGCGGGGAGCGCGAGCGCGCGCAGCTGGTCCACGGTATTGCCCGAGCGGGCTTCGGAGATCACTGGGAACCAGCGGAGCTCGATCGCGAAGGCGAGCAGCAAGAGAATCGCGGAGACGAAGGCGGGGAAGGACAAGCCCGTCAGCGAGAAGAACCGCGCGAGGTAATCGAGCACGCCGTTGCGGTGGCGCGCGGCCACGATGCCGAGCGGCAATCCGAGCACCACGCCGATCGCCAGCGCGGTCACCGTGAGGTTGATCGTGTAGGGCAGCACGCCCTCGACCTCGCTCCAGACCCGCTGGCGCGTCACCAGCGAAGAGCCGAGATCGCCCTGCAGCACCTGGCCCAGGAACTCGACATATTGCGTGGCGATCGGCTGATCGAGGCCGAGCTGGTGGCGCATCGCCGCGAGCGCCTGCTGGCTCGCCTGGTCGCCGAGGATGATCATGGCGGGATCGCCCGGCGCAATGCGCACGAAGAAGAACACCACGGTGAGCACGGCGAGCAAGGTCGGCACCGCCACCAGCAGCCGCTTGGCGATGTAGGTCAGCACTGTGTTGACTCGTAAGTGCACACCGCTCCGCCCCTCAGGGGCGGAGAGGCTAGGTGAGGTGGGGCGCTTCCACCGATATGCTGCCCGGCAATTGGATTCGCGGCCAAGACCGCATGGCGCGGGCGACTAGAGATCACT
>DATEGF010000177.1:0-7253 GCA_035280245.1 Allostellaceae bacterium | reverse complement strand
CCGCCTGCGACGGGGCTACCTTCTCACTTCGTCACCATCCGGAGGAATACCGTGTCCGGGTTCGGGCCCGCGATGAAGCCCTTCACGTTCTTGCGCTCCACGGTCTGCGAGATCGCCTGGAACAGGTTGATGATCGGCGAGTCCTTCTGGAGCTTGGTCTGCAGGTCGATGTACATGGCGTTGCGCTTCTCGGGATCGCGCTCGCGCGCCGCCGCCTCGGTCTCAGCCGTGATCTCCTGGATACCATCGGCGAACCAGGAATTGCGCGAGGCGAGCGTCGAGGCCTTCTCGGCGCCCGGCTTGTCCGGGTTGCGCGCGAAGGTCGAGGCGTTCGCATGGGGGTCCTGGTAGTCGGGCGACCAGTAGAGGATCACCATCTGGTGGCCGCGGGCGCGGTACTTGGTGATCACCTGCTTCTGCTCGCCGGCGATCAGCTTAATCTTGATGCCGCCCTGCGCCATCGTGCTCTGGATCGACTGCGCCATCTCCGGGAAGGGGTTGCTGGTCGGCGTATCCATGCTGACCTCGAAGCCGTCGGGATAGCCGGCCTCCTTGAGCAGCGCCTTCGCCTTGGCGACGTCGAGCTTGAACGGGTTGTTGGTGAGCGCGCCGGGGAAGCCCGCCGGCCAGAACGCCTGCTGCACCTGGAACTGGCCCTTGAGGAAGGTGTTCGACATGCCCTGGTAATCGATGAGCCAGCGCATCGCCTCGCGCACCTTCGCCTTCTTGAGGGGCTCCACGTTCTGGTTCAGGCCCAGATAATAGGTGTCAGCGAGCGGGAAGTTGCTGACTGTCAGGTCCTTGCTCTCGCTCAAGGTGGCGATCTGGTCGGGCGTCAGGTTGCGCGCCATGTCGATGTCGCCCTTCTCGAGCAGGAGCCGCTGGGAGCTCGCCTCCGCGACGTGGCGGATCACGACGCGGGAGAGCTTCGGCTTCGCCTTCCAGTAATAGGGATTGGCCTCGAGCACGACGGCGTCATTGGCCTTCCACGACTTGAGCACGTAGGGGCCCGAGCCCGCCGAGTTGGTCTTGAGCCACTCGTTGCCGAGGTCGCCGTTCTTCTCGTGCGCCATCGCGACCTTCTTCTCGACGACGGAGGCGAGGCCCGCGGAGAGGCAGTTCAGCACGAAGGTGGTGCCGAAATCCTCCTTGATGGTGACCGACACCGTCATGGGATCGATGACCTTGATGAGGTCCTTCACGTTCTTGTCGTCCCAGCCGAGCTGCTGGAGGATGAAGGCCGGCGGCTTGTTGAGGATCACCGAGCGCTGCAGCGAGAAGGCAATGTCGTCGGCGGTCAGGCCCGCGCCCGAGCTGAACTTGATGCCGGGCCGCACCTTGAAGGTGATGGTCTTGCTGTCGGGGCTCACCGTCCAGCTTTGGACGGCGCCGCCGTCGAGCTTCTTGATGTCCTCGGCGTCGTAGCGCATCACGCGGTCGTAAATGTTGGTCTCGATCTCGATACCCGTGAGCTCGAAATCCTCCGCGGGATCGAGCGAAACCATGTCGTCGATATTCTTCGCCATCACGAAGGTGTCTTTGGGCGTGGCGGCCTGCGCTGGCGCGAACGCTCCCGCGAGGACGAGCGCCGTTCCCGCAAGCAGACTGAGACCGAGCTTGTTCATGAGACCTTTCCTCCAAAAGGCGCGCCGATCGCGTCGGCGCTTGTTTGGGAGCGGTCAGGGAATGGTCGCGTCGGATTCCAAAGTGCAGAAGCCCGCGCGCCACACCACGACAGCAACTCCCTTCGGAGAGGGCATCATAACCGAGGCGGAGGGGCCCGCAAGAAGCGGTGCTCCAATCCTACTCCGCGTTGTCGCGCGCGGCGAAATATTGGCACCAGCCTCTGCGAAAGATCGGGCTCTGCACGATCTTGCAGTGATCGGGCGGATCGAACTGCAGGCAGATCTCGCAGCGCCGCTGCCCGTTCGGCGCCATCTGGTATTGTGCGTCCGTGTGCGTGATCTTGTCGGACTCTTTCGGCTCCGACTGCGCCCGTGCCGGCGCCGCGAGACCCGAGGATCTCGTCGCCGCGATGATGAGCGTCGCGCCGATGACGCCGCGGCGTGAGACGATGGTGCTCATGTCCTTTGCCCGCGAGCCGGGGAGAGGGAGTGCCTCTCCCCGCGCTTCCTCTCGCTCGTTATTTCGCGACCAGCTGCTCTTCGCTCTTGGGCACGTGCCAGAGCACGATGTGGTAGTGCGGGTCCGGCACGCCGGGATGGCCCGCATTGAAGTAGAGGCTCACGTGATCGACCTTGCCGCCGGGCGCGGCGAGGTCGGCGAGCGCCTTGTGGCCATCGAGCTCGCTCAGCGGGACCATGTAGATCGTACTGACGAGCTTCCCGCTGTGGTCGTAAGCGAGGAACGGGCCGGCGGGCAGCGTCTTCGGGTCGACATAGAGCGTGCCGAGGCCGGGCAGGAAGTCCGGCAGCTTCACCAGCTCGCTCACTTTCTTATAGGGCGCGGCGGGCGGCGCGTGCTCGACGCTCTGCGCAAAAGCCGGAAACGCGGTCAGCATCAGGATTCCGCAGGCTGCAAGAGCTCTACGCATCGGTCTCTCCAACTTGAAGGGCGCGATCGGTGCTAGGGCGGGTCGTGAGATAGCGACCGCCGATCGCTCACGGCCGCCGATGGATCAGGCAGATTGAGGCGTTTCAGGACTGTCGCCACGAGCCGATCGCAGCGCGGGCCCAGGAAGGGGAAGGCGTCCTCGAAGATGGCGTCGAAATTCTGGGCGAGGGTCGCGCGCAGCAGTTTGTTCGCGCGATGCAGCCGGGTCTTCACGGTCTCCTCGGGAATCCCGAGCGAACTCGCGGTCTCCTCGATGCTCAGCTGCTCGATCGCGCGCAGGATGAACACGGCACGGAACGCGGCGGGCAGCGCGTCGACCGCGCACTCGATCGCGCGGCTGATCTCGCGGCGCGCGAGTGCCTGCTCCGGGCTCGGCTCGCGCCGCGTTGCGATGGCCGCGGGCTCGGCATCGGCATTGAGCGTCTGCTCGCTCACGTCGTCGATGTCGACGGTGTGCCGGCGCCGGCGCTGGCGCGTCATGGCCTCGTTGAGAACGATGCGGGCGAGCCAGGTTGCGATGCTGGCCTCGCCCTTGAAGCTGTCGATATGGGTGAAGGCGCGCACATAGCCTGCCTGGACCGCCTCTTCCGCCTCCGCATCGTCTCCCAGAACGCCGCGCGCCAGCCGATAAAGCCGCTGATTGTTGCGCCGCATCAAGACGGCGTAGGCTGAGGAGCGGCCGGCACGCAACTCCGCGACCAACTCGCTCTCGTTTATCTCCGCCATGAGTGCCATCGCCCGCCTCCAACCGCTCGCGGACTTAGATGCGTCGGAAGCGGAAAAGGTTCCCGAGATTGTTAGCGTATCGGCCAGCCAGCCGTGCCGACGCCGAAATACGCCAACACTTTCGCTTGCGTTGCACTCACGCTACTAGCCCTTCACCCGCTCGGACTTTGGGTCATAGAGCGCGCCGAGCGTCGCCTTTGCCGGCACTCGGTCGCCGGCGACCTCGATCTCGAACTTGCCCTGCGCAATGTAGGCGTCGGCGACGATCTGGCCCTCGTTCTCGACATAGCCAAGACCGACGGAGCGACCCACCGTGTGGCCGAACATGCCGGAGGTGAGGCGGCCGACGAGCTTGCCGTCGCGCCAGATCGGCTCGCTGTGATAGAGCATGGGCTTCGAGTCCTCGAGAGCGAAGGTGACGAGGCGGCGCTTGAGGCCGGTCTCCTTCTGCCGGAGCAGCGCCTCGCGGCCGATGAAGCCGCCGGGCTTGCGCCAGGCGACCGCGAAACCGAGGCCGCCTTCGAGCGGCGTGTCCTCCTCGGTGATGTCGTGGCCCCAGTGCCGGTAGGCCTTCTCGATCCGGAGCGAGTTGAGCGCGTGATAGCCCGCGAGGCGGAGGCCGAAGGGCTCGCCTGCCGCGACGATCGCGTCGTAGACGCCGGTGGCGAATTCCGTCGGGATATAGAGCTCCCAGCCGAGCTCGCCGACATAGGTGATGCGAGTCGCGCGCACGCGGGCGTAGCCGAGGTCGATCTCGCGCGACGTGGCGAACGGGAAGGCCGCGTTCGAGAGATCGTCGGGCGTCAGGCTCTGGAGCAGCTCGCGCGAGCGCGGTCCCATCACGCTCAGCACCGCATAGGCCGAGGTCACGTCGACCACGCCGGCGCGCACGTCCTCGGCGATATGCCGCTTGATCCAGGCGAAGTCGCGGGTCTGGCTCGCGGCGCTGGTGACGATGAGGTAGCGATCCTCCGCCTCACGGGTCACGGTGAGATCGGCCTCGATGCCGCCGCGCTCGTTGAGCCATTGCGTGTAGACGACGCGGCCGGGTGCCACCGCGACATCATTGGCGCAGACCCGATTCAGGATCCGCTCGGCATCCACGCCCTGCAGCACGTATTTCGCGAAGGAGGATTGGTCGAAGAGCCCGACCGCCTCGCGCACCGCCTTGTGCTCGGCGGCGGAATGCTCGAACCAATTCTGTCGGCCGTAGCTGTAGCGGTATTCCGGCTTCACGCCCGCGGGCGCGAACCAGTTGGCGCGCTCCCAACCCGCGAGCTCGCCGAAGCAGGCGCCGCGCGCGGCGAGCCGCTCGTGCAGCGCCGATTTGCGCACGCCGCGCGCGCTTTCCACCTGCCGGAACGGCCAGTGCATATCGTAGAGCAGGCCTAGTGTCTCGACCGTGCGTTCGCGCAGATAACGCCGGTTGCGCTGGAACGGCATCATGCGGCGGACGTCGACGTCCCAGAGATCCATCGGCGGATGGCCGTCGAGGATCCAATCCGCCAGCACCTTGCCGGCGCCGCCCGCGGACTGGATGCCGATCGAGTTGAAGCCGGCGGAGACGAAGAAGTTCTTGATCTCCGGCGCCTCGCCGAGGAGGTACCGGTCGTCCGGCGTGAAGCTCTCGGGCCCGTTGAAGAACACCTGGATGCCGGTCTTCGCGAGCGCCGGTACGCGGTGCACGGCCTGCTCGATCAGCGGCTCGATGTGCTCGAGGTCCGCCGGCAGCTGATCGAAAGAGAAGCTCTCGGGAATGCCGTCGGCGCCCCAGGGCTTCGCCACCGCCTCGAACCAGCCGATGAGCAGCTTGCCTGCGTCCTCCTTGAAATAGGCGCGGCTGTCGGGATCGCGCAGCACCGGCAAGGTCGAGGGCAGGCCGGGGATCGGCTCGGTCACGATGTAGAAATGCTCGGCGGCATGGAGCGGGAGCGTGACGCCGACGGAAGCCGCGAGCTCGCGCGACCACATGCCCGATGCGATCACCACGGTCTCGGCTGCGATCTCGCCCTTGGGCGTGCGCACGCCCTTCACCCGGCCGTTGTGATGGAGGATCGCCGTGACCGGCGTCTCCTCGAAGACCTTGACGCCGCCGGTCTTGGCGCCCTTGGCGAGCGCCTGGGTGGTGTCGACGGGATTGGTCTGTCCGTCTTTCGGCAGGAAGACCGCGCCGACGAGGTCGCTGACATCCATCAGCGGCCAGAGTTTGCCGGCCTCCTGCGGTGTCAGCACCTCGACCTCGAGGCCGAAGCAGTGCGCCATGGATGCGCCGCGCTTTAGTTCCTCGAAGCGCTCTTGTGTCGTGGCGAGCGCGAGCGAGCCCCGCTGCTTGAAGCCCGTCTCTTGCCCGGTCTCGTCGCCGAGCGAGCGGTAGAGGCCGGCCGTGTATTGCGCGAGCCGCGTCAGGTTCTGGGTCGCCCGCAGCTGGCCCACGAGTCCCGCCGCATGCCACGTGGTGCCGCAGGTGAGCTGCCGGCGCTCCAGCAGCACCACGTCGCCGCAACCGCGCTTCGCCAGGTGATAGGCGAGGCTGCAGCCGACAATGCCGCCGCCGATGATGATGATGCGCGCTTGCTGCGGGAGGTCAGCCATTCACCGTCTCCAGGCCCTGTTTGAAGTGTCATGAAAAACTAGCTGATATTTTCACACTTGTGAAGGAAGTTTCAGTATGCGAAGCTGATCACGCTTCTCGCCGAGGTGCAGGAACATGGCCGATCGGGCGCGGGTGGTGATCATCGGTGGCGGCGCGGTCGGCGCGAGCTGTCTTTATCATCTCGCGAAGCTCGGCTGGACCGACAGTGTCCTCGTCGAGCAGAACGAATTGACTTCGGGCTCCACCTGGCACGCGGCGGGTAATTGCCCGACCTTCTCCACGAGCTGGGGCCTCCTGAAGCTGCAGCGTTATTCGACCGAGCTCTACCGCCGGCTCGGCGACGAGGTCGACTATCCCATCAATTATCACGTCGTCGGCTCGCTCCGCCTCGCGCACACGCGGGAGCGGATGGACGAGTACCGCCATGTCATCGGCATGGCGCGCGCGAACGGTATTCCGCTCGAGCTCGTCGGCGCGAACGAGATCCGCGACCGCTATCCGTTCCTCACGCTGGACGATCTCAAGGGCGCGCTCTGGGACCCCCATGACGGCGACATCGATCCCGCGCAGCTGACCCAAGCGCTTGCCAAGGGCGCGCGAGACAAGGGCGCCAAGGTCCGGCGCTTCACCAAGGTGACCGGTCTCGCGCAGAGACCGGACGGCACGTGGCGCGTCGTCACGGATCAGGGCGAGATCGAGGCGGAGATCGTGGTCAATGCCGCGGGCTATCGCGCGGGCGAGATCATGTCGATGATCGGCCGCCAGCTCCCGATCGTCACCCTCGCGCATCAGTATCTCGTGACCGACGACGTGCCGGAGCTCGCCGCGCGCAAGGAGCGGCTGCCGCTGCTCCGCGATCCCGATGTCTCTTATTATCTGCGCCAGGAGCGCACGGGCTTCCTGCTCGGTCCCTACGAGGGGCAGCCCAAGGCCATGTGGCTCGACGGCATCCCGACGGATTTCTCGTTCAATCTCTGGAACGACGATCTCGACCGCTTGCAGCCATGGATCGAGGCGGCGATCTCGCGCGTGCCGGCGCTCGGCCGCGTGGGCGTGCGCAAGGTTGTCAACGGGCCGATCCCCTATTCGCCCGACGGCAATCCCTATATCGGGCCCGAGCACGGGCTCCGGAATTTCTTCCACTGCAACACCTTCAGCTTCGGCATCGTGCAGGCGGGCGGCGCTGGCAAGGCGCTCGCGGAGTGGGTGGTCGAGGGCCGGCCCGAGTGGGACCTCTGGTCCCTCGACCGCCGCCGGTACACGGCTTACGCCGACCAAGCCTACACCGCGGCGAAGGCGATCGAGGTCTATCAGAACGAATATGCGCCGGGATTCCCCTTCGAGGAGCGCCCGGCGGGAC
>DATEGF010000176.1:0-16968 GCA_035280245.1 Allostellaceae bacterium | reverse complement strand
AGGAGCTCGACGCGGAAACCCAGCAGAGCTGGCCGGTCGACCAGCCGGTCGCCGAAGGCGAGGAGCTTGCGGAAGAGGCCGCCGACGACGAGGAGCTCGGCGAAGACGACCCCTATGTCGCCGAGGATGGCGCCCTGCCGGCCGAGGATGCGCCGGCGGACGAGGCGGTCGAGGGAGAAGCCGAGCCGCCGCAAGACGAGCAATAGCTCTGTGGGCGGCGGCGGCAAGACCGAGGCCGCAGCCGCCCAGAGCGCTTTGCGCCTGAGGGCCAAGGGGTCGCGGTCGCATCTCTTGCAGACAGCGGCCGGAGGATTTCGGGGGGAGCGGGAACATTTAGAGCGCTCGGCGGGGGTCGGGCGAGTGAGCACTCCGCCATGATGCGGCAATTCGAGCTGGTGGAGCGGGTCAAGTCCTACGACCCCACGGCGGACGAGGACGCCCTCAACCGTGCCTACGTCTTCACCGTGAGGGCCCACGGCAGCCAGAAGCGCGCATCGGGCGATCCCTATTTCTCTCACCCGGTCGAGGTCGCGGGCATCCTCGCGGGAATGCGACTCGACGCCGCCTCGATCATCACCGGCCTCCTGCACGACACCGTTGAGGACACGCTGACGAGCCTCGAGGAGATCGAGCGCGTGTTCGGCACCGAGATCGGGCGTCTCGTCGACGGCGTCACCAAGCTCTCCCGCGTCGAGCTGCAGTCGGGCCAGACCAAGCAGGCGGAGAACTTCCGCAAGCTCGTGCTCGCGATGTCCGAGGACATTCGGGTCCTGCTGGTCAAGCTCGCGGATCGCCTCCACAACATGCGGACGCTCCGCTTCATCAAGGATGCGGAGAAGCGCCGGCGCATCGCGCGCGAGACCATGGACATCTACGCGCAGCTCGCCGAGCGCATCGGCATGCATGAGATGAAGGACGAGCTCGAGGACCTTGCCTTCACCGTGCTCTATCCCGATGCGCGCGAAGGCATCATCACGCGTCTCGCGTTCCTGCGCGAGAAGGGCGGCGACCTCGTGCCGCGCGTCATCGCCGAGCTGCAGAAGACCCTGAGGGACGGCGGCATCGAGGCGCAGGTGTCCGGCCGGGAGAAATCGCCTTACTCGGTCTGGCGCAAGATGCAGCAGAAGGACGTAGGCTTCGAGCAGCTCTCCGACATCATGGCGTTCCGCGTCGTGGTCGACACAGTGGAGCAGTGCTACCACGCGCTCGGTGTGCTCCACAGCTGCTACCCCGTGGTGCCGGGCCGGTTCAAGGATTACATCTCGACGCCGAAGCCGAACCAATACCGCTCGCTCCACACCGGCGTGATCGGGCCGGAGCGCCAGCGCATCGAGATCCAGATCCGCACCGGCGAGATGCACGAGGTAGCCGAGCTCGGCGTCGCCGCGCACTGGAGCTACAAGGAGGGCGCGCCCAGTACCGAGGGGCCGCAATACCGCTGGCTCCGCGAGCTCCTCGATATCCTCGAGCACGCCTCGGGGCCGGAGGAATTCCTCGAGCACACCAGGCTCGAGATGTTCCAAGACCAGGTGTTCTGCTTCACGCCCAAGGGCGACCTGTTCGCGCTGCCGCGCGGCGCCACGCCGGTCGACTTCGCCTACGCGGTCCATTCGGAGATCGGCGACACCACCGTCGGCGCCAAGATCAACGGCCGGCTCGTACCCCTACGCACGCCGCTGCAAAACGGCGACCAGGTGGAGATCGTGACATCCAAGGCGCAGACGCCGTCGCCCACCTGGGAGCGCTTCGTCGTCACCGGGAAGGCGCGGGCGCGCATTCGCCGCTTCATCCGGACGCAGCAGCGCCAGCAATACCTCGATCTCGGCAAGGCGATCGTGCAGAAGGCGTTCCGGCAGGAAGGCCAGGAGTTCTCGGAGAAGGCGCTCGACCCGATCCTCAAGAGCTTCGAGGCGGAGACAATCGAGGATCTCTATGTCTCGGTGGGCGAGGGGCTGCACACCGGCCGCGCGGTCGTGCACGCGCTCCATCCGCCGAAACCCGACGAGAAGCCGCGCAAGGTCGTGCCGCTCTCGGAGGCGCGCGGCAAAGGGAAGGGCAAGACCTCCGATACAGCGGTGCCGATCCGCGGGCTCATCCCCGGCATGGCGCTGCACTTCGCGGGCTGCTGCCATCCGCTCCCGGGCGACCGCATCGTCGGCATCGTGACCACGGGCAAAGGCGTCACTATTCACACCATCGATTGCGAGACGCTGGAGAACTACGCGGATACGCCCGAGCGCTGGCTCGACGTCGCCTGGAGCCGGCAGGGCGAGCCCGACCAGGCGCATGTCGGCCGCATCGCCGTCACGATCGGAAACGAGCCCGGCAGCCTCGGCGCGCTCACCACCATCATCGGCAAGCACAACGGCAACATCACCAATCTCAAGATCACCAACCGGTCCCTGGATTTCTTCGAGATCCTCGTGGATATCGAAGTGCAGGACGTGAAGCACCTCACCAACATCATCGCGGCGCTCCGGGCCGCGCCCTCGATCAACTCGGTCGATCGGGCACGGCGCTGAGCGCGTTACAGAGAAGGACGCAGCACATGACCCAAACCCGGCGTCACCTTCGCCTCGGAGTCAACATCGACCACGTCGCGACCATCCGGAACGCGCGCGGCATCAAGCATCCCGATCCCGTACGCGCGGCGCGGCTCGCGGCGCAAGCGGGTGCCGACGGCATCACCGCGCACCTGCGCGAGGATCGTCGGCACATCTCCGACGACGACATCCGGCGCTTGACCGTCGAGATCGACCTGCCGCTCAACCTCGAGATGGCGGCGACCGACGAGATGCTGCAGATCGCGCTCCGCCACAAGCCGCATGCCGCCTGCATCGTCCCAGAGAAGCGCGCCGAGCTCACCACCGAGGGCGGGCTCGACGCGGTCGGCGGCCACAATCATCTGGCCCGCTTCGTGCGCGACCTCGTGGGCGCGAAGATCCGAGTGTCGCTCTTCGTCGATCCCGATCCTCGGCAGCTCGACGCGGCGCGTGCGCTGGGGGCGCCGGTGGTCGAGCTGCACACGGGCGCCTACTGCGAGGCCGAGGGTGAGGCGCGCGAGCACGAGCTTCAGCGCATCGTCAAAGCCGCGGCGCACGCCGAGGCGCTCGGCCTCGAGTGCCACGCGGGACACGGGCTCAGCTACGAGACTGTCGGCGCGGTCGCAGCCATTCCCACCATCGTCGAGCTCAATATCGGGCACTTCCTGGTCGGCGAGGCGATCTTCAGCGGCCTCGACAGCGCGATCAAGCGCATGCGCGCTGCCATGGACAAGGCGCGCGCCGACGCGCAAGGCGCCAAGAGCGCGTGACATCGCAGCGTGGCCCCCGGCCTTGACTTCCCGAGGCCGGATAGGCTTCATCAGCCGCCCTCCCCGACATCGCAGAGTCACGCGCGAGACATGATGGATTCCCGTTCATGAAGAACAAGGCGCCCAGTTACAACAAGGCCAAAGCAGAGGGCGGCATGCGCGAGACCGTGCGGACCATCATCTATGCGGTGCTGATCGCGTTTGTCGTCCGGACCTTCGCCTACGAGCCCTTCAACATCCCGTCGGGCTCCATGGAGCCCACGCTGCTGGTGGGCGACTACCTCTTCGTCTCGAAGTATTCCTACGGATACAGCCGGTACTCGTTCCCGTTCGGGCCGCCGATCTTCTCCGGCCGCATTCTCGCTCGCCAGCCGCAGCGCGGCGACGTCGTGGTGTTCAAGCAGCCTGCCAACCCGTCGGTGGACTTCATCAAGCGGTTGATCGGGCTGCCAGGCGATCGCATCCAGGTGATCGGCGGCACGCTCTACGTCAACGACGTCGCGGCACGGCGCTCCTATACCGGCCGCTACCTCGACCCCGAGAACCGCGTCGAGCGCCAGCAATATGAGGAGGTGCTGCCGAACGGGGTCAAGCACACGATCCTGCTGGAAGGGCTCGAGACCAAGCCGCCGCCGCGCGACTGCCCCACGAACAAATTCACGGAGACACGGGTCGAGGCGGAGAACACCTGTCCCTTCGTGGTGCCGCCCGATACCTATTTCATGATGGGCGACAACCGCGACAATTCCGCGGACAGCCGCGTCGCCGGCAGCGGCGTCGGCTTCGTACCGGCGGAGAACCTGGTCGGGCGTGCCGAATTCATTTTCTTCTCGACCAACGGCACGGCGTCCTGGTGGGAGATCTGGAAGTGGCCGCTCGCGATCCGTTACGGCCGGCTGTTCTCGGCGATCCGGTAGGATGACGCCACGAGGTCCCGACCTCGATCCCCTCTACGAGATCCTGGGTCACCGTTTCGTCGACCCGCAGCTTCTCGCGGAAGCGCTCACCCATTCGAGCGCGCATACGCGCCGCGGGCCGCGCAAGAGCTATGAGCGGCTCGAGTTCCTGGGCGACCGCGTGCTCGGCATGGTGGTGGCCGAGCTGCTCTGGCGCCGCTTTCCCGACGAGGCCGAGGGCGAGCTCACCCGCCGGCACACTGGGCTCGTGCGCCGCGAGAGCCTGGTCGAGGTTGCGCGCACCCTGGGCTTCGGCGCCTTCGTGATCCTTTCGCCGGGCGAGGCGCAAGCGGGTGCGCGCGACAATCCGAGCGTGCTCGCGGATACCTGCGAGGCCGTGATTGCGGCACTTTACCTCGATGGCGGCCTCGAGGCGGCGCGGGGGTTCGTCCATCGTTGCTGGGAGCCACTGCTGCAGACCGCCACGACGCCGCCACGCGACCCCAAGACGGCGCTGCAGGAATGGGCGCAGGGGCGGGGCCGCGGCTTGCCGGTTTATGAAACCGTGGCCGTCGCGGGCCCTGCACATAAGCGGGTCTTCACGGTGAGCGCGCGCGTCGAGGGCGTGGAACCCGCGACCGCCAGCGGCAGCTCCAAGCGCGCCGCCGAGACGGCGGCCGCCGCCGAGCTGATCGCGCGCCTCACATCCGAGCCGACGCAGCCTCACTCGTCATGAGCGAAGGACCCGCGACGCGCTGCGGCTATGTCGCGCTGATCGGCGCGCCCAACGCCGGGAAATCGACGCTGCTGAACGCGCTGGTGGGGGCAAAGGTCTCGATCGTCTCCCCCAAAGTGCAGACCACGCGCCGGCGCGTCCTCGGCATCGCGATCGACGAGGGCGCGCAGATGATCTTCGTTGACACGCCCGGAATCTTCTCGCCGCGGCCTGGCCGCCGGCTCGAGCGGGCCATGGTGTCGGCGGCTTGGGCCGGCGCCGAGGATGCGGATCTCGTGGTGCTGCTGGTCGATGTGACCCGGCCCGACGACGGCGACACGGTCGCGATCGTCGAGCGGCTCGAGGTCGCTCCTCGCAAGACCGTACTCGTCCTCAACAAGATCGACCTCGTGAAGCCGCCGGTGCTGCTGGGGATCGCCGATCGCTTCGCCAAGCGCGAGATCTTCGATCCGATCTTCATGATCTCGGGTCTTACCGGTGACGGCATTGCTGACCTGAAGCGGCACCTCGGACAAGCGCTGCCGGAAGGTCCGTGGCTCTACCCCGAGGATCAGCTCTCCGATCTGCCGGAGCGACTGCTGGCAGCCGAGGTGACCCGCGAGCAGATCTTCCTGCAACTCCGCAACGAGCTGCCCTACGCCTCGACGGTCGAGACGGACAAGTGGGAAGAGCGCAAGGACGGCAGCGCGCGCATCGAGCAGACCATCTTCGTGCAGCGGCCGAGCCAGAAGGCGATCGTGCTGGGCGAGGGTGGTCAGCGGATCAAGCAGATCGGCGAGCGCGCCCGCGGGGAGCTCGAGACGCTGCTGGGTCGTCGGGTGCATCTCTTCCTGCACGTCAGGGTCGAGAAAGATTGGACCGAGGACCGCGAGCGCTACGAGGCGATCGGCCTCGATTTCGAGAGCTGACTCCATGCACTGGAGCGAGCCCGGCATCGTGCTGGCGGTCCGGCGCCACGGCGAGACCGCGCTGGTGGCCCATGCGCTGACCCGCGACCACGGCCGGCATGCCGGCCTCGTCCACGGCGGCCAGGGTCGCCGCGGCCGCACCGTCTTCCAGGTCGGGAACGCCGTCCAGCTCACCTGGCGCGCGCGCCTCGACGAGCATCTCGGGACCTATGGGGCGGAGCTGGTCACGGGTCATGCCGCCCGTGTGATGGAGGACCCGCTGCGGCTTGCTTGTCTCGCCTCGGCGGCGGCGATGGCGGAGGCGGGCTTGCCCGAGCGCGAGCCGCATCCCCGCGCCTATGACGGCCTCGCAGAGTTACTCGATGCGCTCGGCCGCGACCGTGATTGGGCGCCCGCCTACGCGCAGTGGGAGCTGGCGCTCCTGGCGGAGCTCGGCTTCGGCCTCGACCTCGCGCGCTGTGCAGCGACGGGAACGACGACCAACCTCATCTACGTCTCACCCAAATCGGGCCAGGCGGTCTCGCGCGCCGCCGGTGAGATCTATCGCGCGAAGATGCTGCCGCTGCCGGCGTTCCTGATTTCGAGCGCACAACCCGACCCGGAGGCGGTCGTCGATGCGTTTCGCCTCAGCGGTTTCTTCTGGGACCAGCGGGTGTTCCGCCCCAACGGCCGAAAACTCCCGGCCGCGCGCACGCGTTTCGTTGACCGACTCGGGCGCGAGGCCGCAGTATCCCGCGCCTGATCGCATGACCCTGTCCTAGGTTTCCGATGGCCACTTCATCTGCTGCCGCTGTTCGCGACGTCGATTTCGCCGAGGCGCTCGGCGAGCGTTATCTCTCCTATGCGCTCTCCACCATCATGGCGCGCTCGCTGCCGGACGTGCGCGATGGGCTCAAGCCCGTGCATCGCCGGTTGCTCTATGCCATGCGCGAGCTCCGGCTCGACCCCAACTCGGCGCACAAGAAGAGCGCGCGCGTGGTGGGCGACGTCATCGGCAAATTCCACCCGCATGGCGACGTCGCGGTCTACGAGGCGCTGGTGCGCTTGGCGCAGGATTTCGCCCAGCGCTATCCGCTGGTCGACGGGCACGGCAATTTCGGCAACATCGACGGCGATAACGCCGCGGCCATGCGCTACACCGAGAGCCGGCTCACCGAGGTGGCGGAAGCGCTGCTCCAGGGCATCGACGAGAACACCGTCGATTTCCGTCCGACCTACGACGGCGAGGCGCAGGAGCCGGTGGTGCTGCCGGCGCGGTTCCCGAACCTGCTGGCAAATGGCGCCAGCGGCATCGCGGTCGGCATGGCGACCAGCATCCCCCCGCACAACGCGGCGGAGCTCTGTGCGGCCCTCGTCCATCTGGTGAAGCATCCGCGCGCCTCGATCGGGGATCTGCTGGCACATGTGCCCGGCCCAGATTTCCCGACCGGCGGCGTGCTGGTGGAGGCACTCGAAGCCGTGCGCGAGGCCTATGCCACTGGTCGCGGCAGCTTCCGGCTGCGCGCGCGGTGGGAGGTCGAGAAGCTCGCGCACGGCGTCTTCCAGGTGGTGGTGACGGAGATGCCCTATCAGGTGCCGAAGTCGCGCCTGGTCGAGCGCATCGCGACGCTCCTCGAGGAGAAGAAACTGCCGCTGCTGGCGGACGTGCGGGACCAGTCGACCGACGAGGTCCGCCTCGTGCTCGAGCCCAAGAGCCGGAACGTCGATCCCACGGTCCTGATGGAATCGCTCTTCCGCGGGACCGAGCTCGAGGTGCGGGTGCCGCTCAACCTCAACGTGCTCGACGCCCAGGGCGTGCCGCGGGTGATGAACCTCAAGGAGGCGCTGCAAGCCTTCCTCGATCACCGACGCGTCGTGCTGCTGCGCCGGACGCGCTTCCGGCTCGAGGAGATCGCTCGGCGGAGCGAGATTCTGCGCGGCCAGATGGTCGTCTATCTGAACCTCGACAAGGTCATCAAGATCATCCGCGAGAGCGACGACCCCAAGGCCGAGCTGATGAAGCGCTGGAAGCTCAGCGACGTCCAGGCCGAGGCCATCCTCAATATGCGACTCCGGGCGCTGCGCAAGCTCGAGGAGATCGCGATCAAGAAGGAGATCGAGGCGCTCGCTGGCGAGGCCAAGGACCTCAAGGGCTTGCTCGCCGACGAGAAGCGGCAATGGAAGACGGTCGCGGCGGATATCGCGGAGATCGGCAAGCAGTTCGGACCGGGAACACCGCTGGGGCGCCGCCGCACCGAGATCGGCAAACCTCCCGCAGAAGTCCAGGTGCCCGTGGAGGCGCTGGTCGAGCGCGAGCCCTGCACCGTCATTTGCTCGGAGAAGGGCTGGATCCGCGTGGTGCGCGGCCGCGGCATCGCGCTCGGCGAGCTCAAGTACAAGGAGGGCGACGGGCCCCGTTTCGCCATCGAGGCGGAGACCACCGACAAGCTTCTGCTGCTGGCGACCAATGGCCGCTTCTATACGCTGGCGATCGACAAGCTGCCGGGCGGGCGCGGCCATGGCGAGCCGTTCCGGCTGATGATCGACCTCGGCAACGAGCACGACGCCGTGGCCCTGCTGCCGTTCCGGCCGGGCCTCAAGCTCCTGGTCGCCGCGAGCGACGGGCGCGGCTTTGTGGTGGTGGCGGACGAGGCCGCGGCGCAGACCCGGGCCGGGAAGCAGGTCTTGAACCTGGGCGAAGGAGCGGTCGCGCGGGCGGCGGTGCCGGTCGCCGGCGACACCGTCGCGGCCGTGGGCGAGAACCGGAAACTGCTGCTGTTCCCGCTCTCGGAGGTACCCGAGATGGCACGGGGCCGCGGCGTCATCCTGCAGCGCTACAAGGACGGTGGTCTCTCCGACCTCAAGGTCTTCACGCTCGCGGAGGGCCTGACTTGGCGACGCGGCGACCAAACGCGGACCGAGACCGACCTCCGGGCCTGGGTCGGCACGCGCGCCCAATCGGGCCGCATCGTTCCCACGGGCTTCCCGAAGAACAATCGGTTTAGCTGATCACCATGGCCGAGCCGACAATCCTCGACGCCAAGGGACTGCGCTGTCCGCTTCCGGTGCTGAAGGCGCGCAAGGCCATGAAGGACCTGCCGGTCGGCGCGACGCTGCGGGTGATGGCGACAGACCCAGGCGCAATCAAAGACTTCGAGGCGTTTTGTAAGACAGCGGGTTATCGGCTGCTCAGCGCGAGCCAGGCCGACGAAGTGCTCATTTTTGATATTGAGAAATCCACGTAGCTAATTGCTTTTGTTTGTTTCTTCCGGGATCTGCAGGCCGGCCTCCTTATAGAAGCGCTCGGCACCCGGATGCAGCGGAATGACGACGCCCTGGAGCGCGCCGTCGAGGCGGATCCTTTGCCCCATGGGATGGCCCTGATCGAGGATGTGGCGATTGCCCGCATGCCAGAGTGATTGGCTGATGCTGTAGACGAGGTCGTCGGGCACGTCCGCGCTGACGATCCACAGCGCCCGCGTCCCGATGGTCGGCGTCGCCTGATCGACGCCGGCATAGGTGCCGGCGGGGACCGTGTCGGCGGCGAAGAACGAATACTTGCGAGTGAGCCGCTCCGCCGTGTCCCCGACGACCGGGACGAGCCGGATCGATGTCGTGCTCGCGAGCTCGGAGATTGCCGGGACGGGATAGCCGCCGAACAGGAAAAAGGCGTCGAGCTCGTCGTGGGAAAGGCCTGCGGCGGCAAGCGACAGATTGCGATAGTCGCCCTTCACGTCCTTCTCCGCGATCCCCGCGGCCTCGAGGATCAGCTTCGCGTCCACCAGGGTGCCCGATTCTTTCTCGCCGAGGCCGACCCGCTTGCCTTTGAGGTCCTTGACCTCGGCGATCGGCCCACCGGCCTTTACGACCAGATGCACGCTCTCGGGGAAGAGCGCCGCGATCGCCCGGAGCGACTTGATCGCTGGCTTGCCCTTGAAGAGTCCGCTGCCGGAGAAGGCGCCGAGCGCCACGTCGGACTGCGCGAGCGCGGATTCGAGCCGGCCGCTGCCCACGGCCTGGACATTCTCGACCGAGCCTTGGGTCGCCTGCGCCACCGCGACCAGACCCGGTACGCCGCAGCTGCCGCCGCGGTCGCAATCCCGGGAGCCCGGCGGCTTGGAGATGGCATTGGCGAGCATGCCGCCAATTTGGAAATAGGTGCCCGTGGTGGCGGCCGTCCCGATCCGGAAGAAACGAATCTCGTCGGGGGCGGCCCAGGCGACGCGGCTCGAGAGGAGTGGAAGACCGAGGAGGCTCGCGAGGAGGGTGCGGCGCGCGACGATCCCCGCGCGCGAAACTCTGGCGCTTCGCGACGCGCGAATCCTTCGGCGCATCGGCGTCATGACTGGCGACGCCTCCTTCCCTCGGAGAACGGGGCGATCCTAGCCGCAATTCCGCCGCTCGGACACCGGGAGAGAGAAATTTTCATCGGCTCTACGGATTTTCCGAAGGTTTTTTCGATCGACGTTGTTGACAGGGGGAGATCGCACACTATGTTTGCGGCCGTTGTTTGACGCCCGCATGGAGTTGCGTGGAGTTTCACTGACATGACCGCCGGAGTTCGGATCTCGCGACGACGAATGCGCTAGCAGCCCAGCGGGGCTGCGAAGCGTGGCCGCGCCCACTGCCGCCGCGTCGTTCCACCGGACTTCTGCTGAACTCCCACCCCATGAAAGGGGCGGTCATGGCCGATCAATCCTTCCACCTGGTCAAAGTCGCTGACGGCGTCCGCTACGAGATCGACACCGATCGGACGCGGCTCGACATGCGCGTGATCCACGGGTTCCTCGCGGCCTCCCATTGGGCGAGGGGCATTCCGATGGCGACGCTCCAGCGGGCGATCCGGCGCTCGATGCCGTTCGGGCTCTACAAAAATGGCCAGCAAATCGGCTTCGCGCGCGTGGTGACGGACGGCGCCACCTTCGCTTATCTCGCCGACGTCTTCGTGCTCGAAACCGAGCGCGGCCAGGGCCTCGCCCGCTGGCTGGTCGAGAGCATCCTCGCGCACCCGGGCCTGCAGGGCCTGCGTCGGTGGCTCCTCGGCACGCGCGACGCCCATGGACTTTACCGCAAGGCGGGCTTCACGGAGCCGCCGGCGCCGTTTGGCTTCCTGGAGCGGCTCGACGGTGCCGTCTACGAGACCGCTGTGGTGCCTCGCCGGAGGGCGCTTCGTCGGGTTGTCTAAGCCTCGGCCGGCCCGGACTCGCGGTCCGGGCCGCGCCGTATTAAAAGAGCCCTGAAAGACGCCAATCCGGGAGGCTCCGATGGTCGCGACCGTCACCATGCCGAGGCTGCTGCACATCGGCGCGGGCGCGGTGGGCGAGATCGCGACGGTGCTCGGACGCCTCGGCCTCAAATCGCCGCTGATCGTGACCGACGGATTCATGGTGAGCTCCGGCACCCTCGCCAAGGTGACGGACCGGCTTGATCGCGCCGGCCTCGCTTGGCAGGTCTTCTCCGATACCGTACCGGACCCGACCGACACCGTGGTCGAGGCCGGGGTCGCGCGCGTGAATGCAGGTGCCTTCGACTGCCTGGTGGCGCTCGGTGGCGGCAGCCCCATCGACACGGCCAAGGCGATCTCGGTGCTGGCCGCCAACGGCGGCAAGATGCGCGACTACAAGGTGCCCAACGAGATCCCGAAGGCGGGCCTGCCGCTCATTGCGATCCCCACCACCGCCGGCACCGGCTCCGAGGTGACGCGTTTTACGGTGATCACCGACACCGAGCGCGACGAGAAGATGCTGATCATGGGGCTCGCCTGCTGCCCCGCGGCCGCGATCATCGACTACGAGCTCACCCTCTCGATGCCCTGGCGGCTCACCGCCGATACCGGGATCGACAGCCTCACCCATGCGATCGAGGCCTATGTCAGCAAACGCGCGAGCCCGTTCACGGACGGCGTCGCCAAGAGTGCGATGGGGCTGATCGCGAAGCACATCCGCACGGCCTGTCACGAGCCCTCCAACGCGAAGGCGCGCGAGGCCATGATGCTGGGCGCGACCCAGGCAGGGATGGCGTTCTCCAACTCCAGCGTCTGCCTGGTGCACGGTATGAGCCGACCGATCGGCGCCTTCTTCCACGTACCCCACGGGCTCTCGAACGCGATGCTGCTGCCGGAGATAACGGCCTTCTCGGCGCCGTCGGCGCTCGAGCGCTATGCGGACTGCGCGCGGGCCATGGGCGTGGCGGCCGAAGGCGAGGGGAATCAGGCGGCGGTGGCGCGGCTTCTCGACGAGCTTCGCGCGCTCAACGCCGATCTCAAGGTGCCGAGCCCCCGAGACTACGGCATCGATGCCAAGCGCTACACGGAGCTGATGCCGACGATGGCGAGCCAGGCGCTCGCCTCGGGCTCGCCCGGGAACAATCCGCGCGTGCCGACGCAGGACGAGATCATCGACCTCTACAAGCGCGTCTACGCCTGAGGAGCAGCCATGGCCAAGGCCTTTGCCTCGCAAGCCGACCTCGCCGAAAAGAAAACCAGCTTCGACAAGCTGGGAGAGGGGCTCTTTTGCCTCACCGCCGAAGGCGATCCCAACTCCGGCGTGATCATCGGCGACGATGGCGTCATGGTGGTCGACGCCCGCGCGACGCCAGTGCTGGCGCGCGAGCTCATGGAGCGCATCCGGAGCGTCACCGATAAGCCGATCAAATACGTACTGCTCTCGCACTACCACGCCGTCCGCGTGCTGGGAGCGTCGGCCTATGGCGCCCAGCACATCATCGCAAGCCAGGGCACCTACGAGCTCATCCGAGAGCGTGGACAGCAGGATTTCGACAGCGAGGCTCAGCGCTTCCCGCGGCTCTTCCGCGCGGTCGAGACGGTGCCGGGGCTCACCTGGCCGACGCTCGTCTTCGACAAGAGCCTCACGGTCTTCATGGGGAAGCGCGAGGTGCAGATCATGCATCTCGGCAAGGGGCACACCAAGGGCGACACGGTCGCGTGGCTCCCGAAGGAGAAGGTGCTGTTCTCCGGCGACCTCGTTGAGTATGGCGCGGCGCCCTACTGTGGCGACGCGCATTTCCGCGAATGGCCGGAGACGCTCGAGAAGCTCCGCGCGCTCGGCGCCGAAAAGCTGGTCCCTGGCCGAGGCGACGCGCTGATGACGCCGGCAGAGGTCAACCGCGCCATCGACGGGACCCAAGGGTTTCTGCGCGATATGACCCGCGAGGTCGAGGCCGGCGTGCGCGCGGGCCGGCGCCTCAAGGACGTCTACGACGCCGCCTACAAGGCGATGGCACCCAAGTACGGGTCGTGGGTGATCTTCGAGCACTGCCAGCCCTTCAACGTCTCGCGCTGCTACGACGAGGTGAGTGGGGTCGAGCATCCGCGCATCTGGACTGCCGAGCGCGACATCGAAATGTGGAAGGCGCTGCAGGGCTGAGGGGAGCCCAGCCGCTGGAAATCGACCGGCGGTGCTGGCATTTTAATGGGGACGGCACTGTGTACTGGAGGGGGGTCGCAATGCGTCGCATTGTTCCGCTCGTGTCATTGATCCTCCTTGCCGCGTGCAACTCCACCCCGCCGGCACCACCGCCGCCGAAGCAATTCGATATCTTCTTCCAGGTCGGCTCTGCGAAGCTCACGCCTGAGGGTCAGCAGGTCGTGGATACGGCCGCCGCGGCGGTTCGCGACACGAAGCCCTCGTCGGTCGTAGTCGAAGGCCAGGCGGACGGCGCCACACCGAAGGATGCGCAGCTCGCGGACCAGCGCGCGACCACGGTGACGAACGCGCTCAAAACAGCCGGCGTCGATCCCGCGAAGGTCGCCCAGCACGCGGCGCTGGCGCTGCCGGCGAATACCGATGCAGCGACGCACATTTCCACTCACAAGGTGACGGTGCAGCTGATGCCCTGATCGTTACGGCGGGGCGCGGCGGCGACGTCCAATCATCGGGGGTCTGATATGACGAAAGCTCTTGGTGCGGAATTCATCGGCACGTTCTGGCTCGTGCTCGGCGGTTGCGGCAGCGCTGTGCTTGCCGCGGGTTTTCCCAATCTCGGCATCGGCTTCGTGGGTGTGGCGCTCGCCTTCGGCTTGACCGTGCTGACGATGGCCTTCGCGTTCGGCCACATCTCCGGCTGCCACCTCAATCCCGCCGTTTCCATCGGTCTCTGGGCGGGCGGCCGGTTCCCGGCAGGCCGGCTCTTGCCGTACATCGTCGCGCAGGTGCTGGGCGCGATCCTCGCCGCAGCTGTGCTCTACTTGATCGCCAGCGGCAAGGCCGGGTTCTCGCTCGCGGGTGGCTTCGCTTCAAATGGCTATGGCGAGCACTCGCCGGGCGGCTATTCGCTCGTCGCCTGCCTCGTCGACGAGGTCGTGATGACTTTCATGTTCCTGATCGTGATCCTGGGCGCGACCGACGAGCGCGCACCCAAAGGTTTCGCGCCGATCGCGATCGGGCTCGGGCTCACGCTGATCCACCTCATCAGCATCCCCGTCACGAACACGTCGGTGAACCCGGCGCGCAGCACGGGGCCGGCGCTCTTCGTCGGCGACTGGGCGATCTCGCAGCTCTGGCTGTTCTGGCTGGCGCCGATCCTGGGCGCCTTGATCGCGGGCGCTGTCTATCGCTGGCTTGGGGCCACCGAGACCGTAGCGGCGCGTTAACGGCCGGGGCGACCGGTGCCGCGGCGCGCAGCCGCGCCGGAGCGGGCGATTGATTTGATCTTCGGGCGAAGCCTCCCGGAGGCCTCGCCGATCTTGCGGTCCTGGTCCTCAATGATGTCCCGCGCGGGCGCGTCGCCGTCGATGCCGCCGAGCGCCTCGAGGGGCACCTTCCGGTTCGAGCTCTGGGAACCGTCCTCGTAGAACACGTCGAACAGGGCGAATTCCCCGACGGTCAGGTGCTTGCGGGCCATGGGCATCTCCATCCACGATTGACGCGCGGCCCTGCGGCGGCCGGACGCGCCGTCCTTATAGCCCCTCGCCCGCTGGAGGCGAGGAGAATTTTCGTCGCGTCGTGCTAGATTGGCGCGTGGATCACTGAGTCGGCGTTAGGCATGACGGGGCAGACATCATCTCCTGGGGTCGAGCTTGGCTCGAATATGGCTGTCTCCGAGCAGGCGGAGGACTTTCTCGCGAGGGTTGCCGAATACACGGGCATCGGCCGCGCCGTCGAGGGAGGCGACGTCTTCGATTGGGTGCTGGGCGACGGTCGCACCCGGATGCGCGGCCCCGCGCTCTTCGATGAGCTCTGCTGGCGCATGGTGGGCAAGGGGGTGCGGCTCTGGCGCGCGACCTTCTCCACGCCGACGCTGCACCCGCAATTCCTGGGCTATAGCTACCGGTGGTGGCGGGAGCGCAACATCACGGAGGAGTATCACGTCCGCCGAGGCATCATGGAGACGCAGGATTACCGAGGCAGTCCGATCCGCGGCGTCATGGAGCGGGGCGAGGTGGTGCGTCACCGTCTGGCTCACCCGGAGGCGGCCGATGCGATCGCGCAGTACTCGGTCCTCCGCACGCTTCGCGATGCCGGTGCCACCGACTATCTCGCGACACCTCTCACCAGCTTCAATGGGCGTTTCCAGACGACCACCTGGACCACGGACCAGGCGGGCGGGTTTACGGACGAGAATGTCGCGACAATCGAGCATCTGATGCCCGCGCTCGCGGCGGTGGCGGATGCGCGCGTGACTCAGCGCATCGCCGGGACGCTGCTCGACATCTACCTCGGCCGCAGCATCGGTCCACGCGTCCTCGAGGGTGAGATCCGCCGCGGCTACGGCGAGCGGATCCGCGCAGTGTTGATGGCCACCGATTTGCGCGGCTTCACCGCGCTGTCCGATCGGCTTCCTGGCGAGGAGCTGATCGAGCTGCTCGACGACTACTTCGAGGCGGTGACGCAGCCGGTGCAGGCCGAGGGCGGCGAGGTCCTCAAGTTCATCGGCGATGGCGTGCTGGCGATCTTCGCCGTGGGCGCCCGCTCGGATATCGAGGCAACCGGCGCCGCACTCGATGCCGCGCAGGCGAGCCTGCAACGGCTCGACGCGCTCAACCGCAATCGCGCCGCCGTAAGCCGCGCGCCGCTCAAGGTCGGCATCGGCATGCACTTGGGCGAAGTGTTCTACGGCAATGTCGGCGCGACCGACCGGCTGGACTTCACCGCGATTGGCCCAGCGGTCAACCTCACCAGCCGCCTCGAGGGCCTGACCAAACGGCTCGATCGGCCGATCATCGTGTCGGACGACTTCGCCCGCGCCTGCGACCGGCCGCTAGCCTCGTTGGGTTTCCATCCCGTCCGCGGCCTGAGCGAGCCCGCGGAGATCTTCGGACTGCCGAGTTAGCGCGACGGTCCGAGTACGAATTCGACGAGCGGGTCCAGCGTTGGCGCTTCGATGGGGGGCTTCGCGGCATCGGCGGGAGCCGTGAGGCCGAGCCATCGTTGCCACCTAGCTCGCAATGCGCGCAAGGGCCATGGCCTCGCGAAGCACGGCCATGTCGCCGACCTGGTTAGCCAAGATGAGGATCAGCTTCGCGTTGACCAGGCGCGACTGATCCTCCGTGAGATCGCGGTGGAGCTCAATCAGCTCCGCATAGAACGCGTCGGGATCGGAGATATTGCTCTCGGTGCGAAGCGTGGCCATGCCGATCACTCCTGAAGTGCGAGCGCGCGATCGAGTGCCGCGCGAATGCGGGCGGCGTCGGGGCGTCGCCAGCGGCCCGCGACGTGCTGGTCCGGACGGATGAGATAGGTGGCGCTGGGGGTCGCGTCGTAGCGGTCGGCTGCCTTGCCCGCGGGGTCGCCAAGCGCGCCGGGCCCGATCTGTTTGAACGCGACTGGGACATTGCCACGGCTGAGTGCCGTCAAGCCCTCGGCGGCGGCGCAATCGCCAAAGCAAAGCAAGGTGAAGCCGCCTTGCAGCTCCCGCAGGAGCCAGCCGGTCGTGCCGTCGGGGCGTCCAATCGGCGCATCGGCCGCGGAGCTCCCCGGGCGCTGCGCTGAGGTGAATGCGTCGACGTCGGCGGTATTGAGCGGGGAGCCGTCGAGCGTCGCCGGACGCGAGAGGCGGCCGCTGTTGACGAGGCCGCGTGCGAAGGGATGGCGTTCGGCGAGGCCGAGCGCGGCGTCGCGGAACGTGCCGCTCACCGTTGTCTTCGGGGTCATGAAATCTGTGGCACGGGTCGAGTGC
>DATEGF010000175.1:0-10851 GCA_035280245.1 Allostellaceae bacterium | reverse complement strand
CTACCGCTTCGCGGCCGCCGACGCGGCCGAGCCTGATTTCCGCAGCCGCGCGGTCTCTTATGTCCTGGCGGGCGGCGTCGCCGCCGCGGTGATCGGCCCGGAAATCGCGACCCACTCAAAGGATCTGTTCGCGCCGGTGCTGTTCGCGGGCTCCTTCCTGGCGATATCCGCGCTCGCGGTCTGCACCATCCTCACCCTCGCCTTCCTCGACATTCCCGTGCCCACGAGGGCTGAGCGCGGCCGGTTCCGGGGCGGCCGGCCCTTCTCGGAGATCGCGCGACAGCCGATCTTCGTGGCGGCGGTCGCGAACGGCATCATCGGCTACGCCATCATGAGCTTCGTCATGACGGCATCGCCGATCGCCGCGGTCGGCTGCGGCCTGACACCCGGCGATGCCGCCGGGATCATCCGCTTCCACCTGATCGGCATGTTCGCGCCGGCGTTTTTCACGGGCAGGCTGGTGCAGCGCTACGGCGACACCCGGATCGCGCTCACGGGCACAGCGATGCTCGTGATCTGCGGCATCGTCGCGCTCTTGGGCACCACCAAGCCGCATTTCTGGATAGCGCTCGCTCTATTGGGCTTCGGCTGGAACTTCATGTTCGTGGCCGGCACCACCATGCTGACGCACGCCTACCGCCCCGACGAGCGCGCCAAGGTCCAGGGCCTGAACGAATTCCTGATCGCCGGCTCCGCCGCCGCCGGCTCCTTCGCCTCGGCCGGCGTCTACAGCGGCTTCGGCTGGGACGGCCTTAACCTCGGCGTGATGCCGCTCCTCGTGGTGTGCGCGGGCATCACCGTGTGGTACGCGATGACCCAGCGAGCGGCCACCCGGACCGCCGAGGCGTGAGCACTGCCTCAAAGATGCTGCGTTCTTCGACTCACGCGCGTCTTGCGACACGCGTGGCTCAGGATGAGGCCGGAATTATACCAGCACAAAGAACAGCCCTTATCCTGAGCCAGGCGCACAGCGCCTGAGTCGAAGGACGCACGGCATCACCCCCCGATCAGCTCGACCCACTGCTGCTCGGTCAGCGTGGTGACGCCCAAATCCTTGGCTTTGTCGGCCTTGGAGCCGGCGTCCTCGCCGATCACGACGTAGTCGGTCTTCTTGGAGACGGAGCCCGCGACATTGGCGCCGAGCGCCTCGGCCCGGCCTTTCGCCTCCGAGCGAGTCATGGTGGTGAGCGAGCCCGTGAAGACCACGGTCTTGCCGGCGACCTTGGAGCCGCCGGTCTTCGGGCCCTCGAAATCCTGCACCTCGATCTCGCTCAGGAGATCGTCGACGAGCTTGCGATTATGGGGCTCGGCGAAGAAGCCCACGATGTCGGTCGCCATGTCCTCGCCGATGCCGCCGATGTCGTTGAGGGTCTGCCAGGCTTCGCTCTCGGGGTCCTTCGCCGCGACCATGTCGTGCCGCCAGCGCTCGAGCGTCTTGTAGTGCCGCGCCAGGAGCCGGCCGGTGGTGTGGCCGACCTGCGGAATGCCGAGCGCGTAGATGAACCGATCGAGCGGAATCTTCCGCCGCGCCTCGATCGCGTCGACCAGCTTCTTGGCGCTGATGGGACCCCAGCCCTCGCGCTCGGCGAGAGCCTTCTCGTGGCGGTGCAGCCGGAAGATGTCACCGGGCGTCTTGATGAGCTTGTCGGTCCAGAGCTCGTCGATGCGCTGCTCGCCGAGCCCGTCGATGTCGAAGGCGTCCCGCGAGGCGAAATGCTTGAGCCGCTCCACCGCCTGTGCCGCGCAGATGAGTCCGCCGGTGCAGCGCCGGACGGCCTCGCCCGGCTCGCGCACCGCGATACTGTGGCAGACCGGGCATTTCTGCGGGAACTCGAAGGTCTTGGCGCCGCGCGGCCGTTTCTCCAAAACGGGTCCGACGATCTGTGGGATCACGTCGCCCGCACGCTGCACGATCACGGTGTCGCCAACCCGGATGTCTTTGCGGGCGATCTCGTCCTCGTTGTGGAGGGTCGCGCGCTGCACCACGACGCCGCCGACCGTAATCGGCTCCAGCATCGCGACGGGCGTCAGCGTGCCCGTGCGTCCCACGCTGATCAGAATATCCTTGAGGACCGTGCGCGCCTGCTCCGCCGGGAACTTGTGCGCAAGCGCCCAGCGCGGCGCGCGCGTCGCCATGCCGAGCCGCTCCTGCAGGTCGATGTCGTTCACCTTGTAGACGACGCCATCGATGTCGTAGGGGAGCTCAGCGCGCTCGTTGGCGAGATCGCGATGGAATTCGAGCAGCTCGTCGACGCCGTGACAGAGCCTCGACTTCGGATTGACCGGGAAGCCCCACTCCTTGAGGTGCTTCAGGATCTCGGAATGGCTCTTGGCGAAGCGTTCGCTCACCTCGCCGAGCGCGTAGCCGAAGTATTTGAGCGGTCGCTGCGCCGTGATCCGCGGGTCGAGCTGGCGGAGCGCGCCCGCCGCGGCGTTCCGTGGATTGACGAAGGTGGGCTCGCCCGCCTTCTCGCGCTCTGCGTTGAGCGCGAAGAACCCCTTGTGCTCGTAATAGACCTCGCCGCGCACCTCCAGGACATCGGGCCAGCCGCGGCCTTTCAGCTCCTTCGGGATGCTCGCGATGGTCTTGAGGTTCTCGGTGACATTCTCGCCGGTGACGCCGTCGCCGCGGGTCGCTCCCAGAACCAGCTTGCCCTTCTCGTAGCGGAGCGTCGACGAGAGCCCGTCGATCTTGGGCTCCGCCATCACGGCGATCTTGTCCTCGGCGACGCGGGCGAGGTCCTCGGGCCGTTTGAAGAAGTTCCGCACACTCTTGAAGAAGTCGCGGACGTCCTCCTCGTCGAAGGCGTTGTCGAGCGAGAGCATCGGGAGCGCGTGCCGTACCTTGGCGAAGCCGCTTGCGGGCGTGGCGCCCACGCGCTGGCTCGGGCTATCGGAGCGGATCAGCTTCGGGAAGCGCCGCTCGATCGCCTGGTTGCGCTGGCGTAAGGCGTCGTACTCGGCGTCGGAGATCTCCGGCGCATCCTGCTGGTGATAGAGACGGTCGTGGTGCGCGATCTCCTTGGCGAGACGCTTCAGCTCCGCGGCCGCTTCGCCCTCGGTGAGCGCGTCGACCGAGGGCGCCGCGGCCGCCTTGTCTTTCCGCTTTGCGCTCATGGCCGGGCGCCGCCCATCAGGCTCGCCGCTGCGGCGCGAGCCTCGGCGGTGATGACGCTGCCGGAGAGCATGCGGGCGATCTCCTCCTGGCGCTCGGCGGCGCTGAGCTCGGCCACCGTGGTGAGCGTGTTGCTGGCCGCCTGGCGCTTGGCGACTCGCCAGTGGTGCGTGCCCTTGGCCGCGACCTGCGGCGAGTGGGTCACCACCAGCACCTGCAGCTTCTCGCCCAAGCGGTGCAGTCGCTCGCCGACCGCCGCGGCCACCGCGCCGCCGATGCCGCTATCGACCTCGTCGAACACCAGCGTGAGCGCCGGAAGGGTGCGCGCCAGCACGACCTTGAGCGCGAGCAGGAACCGCGCGAGCTCGCCGCCGGACGCGATCTTGGCGAGCGGGCCCGGCGGCGCGCCCGGATTGGTCTGCACCTCGAAGTGCACGTGCTCGGCGCCCCATTCCGCCCAGTCGGATTCTGGCAGAACGGTCAGGACGGTGGCGAAGCGCGCCTTGTCGAGCTTGAGCGGCTTGAGCTCTCGGGCAATAGCGGTATCGAGGGCCTTGGCGGCACTCCGCCGCCGCTCGCCGACGCGGTTCGCGGCCGCGACATAGTCGTTGCGCGCCTCGGCCTCGCGGCGCCGGAGCGCCTTGGCCGCGCTGCCGCCGTCCTCGAGTGCTTCCAGCTTCTGAGCGATGTCCGAGCGGAGATCGGCCAAGGCATCGACCGCGACGCCGTGCTTGCGGCCGAGGGCGCGGAGCGCGAAGAGCCGCTCTTCCTGTTGCTCGAGGCTCTGCCCGGCCGGCCCCAGCTCGCGGAGCGCCGCCTCGACCTGCGCGATCGCCTCGCGGAGCTCCCCAGCGGCGCGCTCGAGCGCGCTCACCGCGGGATCGAGACGCTCGCCCACTCTTTCGCGGAGCCGCTCGAGGGGACGCAGCGCCGTGCCGACGGCGCGCTCGGCACCACGGTCGCCCGCCAGCTCCGACAGCGCCGCTTCCAACGCCTCGCCGAGTTTCTCGCGCTGTTGCAGGAATGCCCGCGACTCCGCGAGGCGTTGCTCCTCGCCGCGCTCGGGCTTCAGCGCGTCAAGCTCGCCGAGGGCATGGCGCAGATAATCCTCCTCGGCACGCGCCTTCGCGAGCCGCTCCTCCGCGGCCTCGCGGGCCTGTCTCGCGTCGCGCCATGCCTGCCACGCACCGCGCATGGCCTGCAGCTCGGCGCCGTGGCCGCCGAACGCGTCGAGCGCCTCGCGGTGGGTCGCGGCGTCGAGCAGGCCGCGCTGGGCGAATTGGCCCTCGATCTCCACCAGCATCTCGCCGAGCTCGCGCAACAGACCGACGCTCGCAGGCTGGTCGTTGACGAAGGCGCGGCTGCGCCCATCGGCGGTGAGCACGCGGCGCAGCACGAGGACGCCGTCCCCCTCGCCCTCGAGCCCGTGCTCTGTCACGCGTGCCCGCGCGGGATGCCCCGCCGGCAGCGCGAACACGGCTGTCACGACCGCCTGCTCCGCGCCTTTGCGCACCAGGCCGCTCTCCGCCCGTACGCCGAGGGCCAGGCCCAGCGCGTCCAGCAGGATCGATTTTCCCGCGCCGGTCTCGCCGGTGAGGACGCAGAGGCTCGGATGGAACGCGAGCTCCAGCCGATCGATCAGCACGACGTCGCGAATGGTGAGGCTCTGCAGCATCGGGCGCGATGATAGCCATGGCTCGTGCGCCCGGCCAGAGCGGGCCGGCCGCCGGCCGCTATCGCAAGATCGATCTGTGCTGGCTGATCGCCGTCGCGTCCCGAGCGCCCGGCCGCCTCCCGCGCTTCGATCAGAAGATCGAATCCACGACCTGCGTGAACCAGCCCTTGGTGGCGCGCAGATCGGGCGGCAGATCCTTGGAGTTGGTCACCAACGCATAGCTGTCGCGGTACCACTCGCTGCCCGGATAGTTGTAACCCAGCACGGCCGCGGTCTTCTTCGCCTCGTCGTTGAGGCCGAGCGCCAGGTAGCACTCGATCAGTCGGTGCAGTGCTTCGGGCACATGGGTCGTGGTCTGGTAGTTGGCCACCACGGCCCGGAAGCGGTTGATGGCCGCGAGATACTCTTTCTGGGTCTCGTAGTACCGGCCTATCTCCATCTCCTTGCCGGCGAGGTGGTCGCGCGTGAGGTCGATCTTCAGCCGGGCGTCGCGGGCGTAGCGCGTCTCGGGGAAGCGCCGCACCACCTCTTGCAGCGTCTTGAGCGCATCCTCGGTGATGCGCTGGTCGCGGCCCACGTCGGTGATCTGCACGTAGTAGTCGAGCGCCTTCATGTAATAGGCGTAGGCGACGTCCTGGTGCCCCGGATGCAGCTGGATGAATCGGTCGAGGGCCAGGATCGACTCGTCGTAGTTGCCTGCCTGGTAGAGCGCATAGGCCGCCATCAGCTGCGCCTTGGTGGCCCAGATCGAATAGGGGTGCTGGCGCTCGACCTCGTCGAACTCCTTGGCAGCCTTGCCGTAGCTCTCGGCCACCAGGTCGTCCATGGCGGCGTTGTAGAGCGCTTCGACCGGCCGCTCGACGTAAGCGTCCTTGCTCTCGGGCGCGCCACAGGAGGCCAGCGCCAGCGCGCCGGCAACCACAAGCAACCGTGACGAGATTCCTACGCGCATAACGGCAGTCCCCAGCCCTAGTGCCTAGTCTCACCAGGTCGGGCGCGAGCACCCTCCCCGCGCGCTCTTATACCACGCGCGAGGCGCTTCGAACGACAACCGAAAACGCGTGATAGTTGAGCGGGTTAGGCGCGCGCTACGCGGGCGCCGGCAGCCCAGTTCGCGGCCTCGGAAAGCTCCGCCGCGCCGAGCGTGGTCCGGCACCATGCGGCGCGATCGGCGAACAACGCCTCGAGGAGGCGCCGGTTCATCGCATGGCCGGAGCGCACACCATGGAAATGCCCGATGATGGGTCCGCCCGCGAGGTAGAGGTCGCCGACCGCGTCGAGCGCCTTGTGGCGCACGAACTCGTCGGCATAGCGGAGGCCGCCCGTGTTGAGGATCTTCCCGTCGCTCACCACGACCGCATTGTCGAGCGAGCCGCCGCGGGCCAAGCCCGCCGCGCGCAGACGCTCCACTTCCTCGAGGAAGCCGAAGGTGCGGGCGCGCGCCAGATCGGACCGGAAGGTCTCCGCGTCGATCGACAACGCGAGATCCTGGCGGCGCACTTGCTGGCTCGAGAAATCGATTTCGAAGCTCACGCTGAACCCGACGTCGGGCTCAAGGGTGGCGGCGCAGTCATCGTCAGCGACGCGCACGGGCTTCAGCACCTTGATGGCGCGGCGCGGCGCGTCCTGCTCGACGATGCCAGCGCGCTCGATCAAGAACAGGAAGGGCTCGGCGCTGCCGTCCATCACGGGCACCTCGGGGCCGTCCAGCTCGACGATGGCGTTGTCGATCTCGGCGCCTGCGAAAGCCGCGAGGAGATGCTCCACCGTCGCGACCGAGACGCCCTCGCGGTTCGTGAGCGTCGTGCAGAGCGGCGATTCCTGGACGTTGCGCCAGTCAGCGGCGACGCAGGCTCCGCCGCGGTCGGTGCGACGGAACATGATGCCGCTGTCGGTCGGCGCCGGATGCAGAACCATGGCCACGCGAGCGCCAGAATGCACACCAACGCCGCGGCAAGGCATGGCCGCCTTGATCGTCTTTTGCGGAACAACCCCCACAGTCACCACTAATCCCCCGCTACCAAAACGTGAAATGCCCTTCGCGCCGGAGAGACCTAACAGGCGAGAAACGTTGGATCCAAATCACAGTTTGTGAACGATTGTGACACTGATCTACCAGTGAAGTCAGCAGGTTACGGGCGCTTCCCCGGCACCTTAAACCATCTATTAATCGAGGCTCGGCCCCGGCCGGACGGCGGCTCGAGATGCCGTCGTCCGGCCTGGCGGAAGGGACCTAGTTGGCTTGCCTGCGCAGGAAAGCAGGGATCTCGAGGAGATCCTCCTCACCCTTGCTGACGGTCACTCGATCCGCGGGGTCGAGCGGCCCGAGCCGGGGCTGCTGCGGCTGAGGCGCGGGCGGCGGCGCGACCGCTGCAACGGTGACCGGCTCCGCTTGTGGGGTCCGAGCGCGGCCGACGCCGGTCACGCGCTCGAACAGGCTCGGCGCCCGCACCTTGTAAGCGGGTTGACCGCGCCCACCATTTGCCATCGCGGCGGCAGCGAACGGATCGGGCGATCCGACCGGAGCCGTCGCCACGGCCGGACGAACCTGCGGCTCGACCGGCTTCGGCGGGATGAACGCATCATCGCGCACGATCGCACGCTCGATCGCCTCCGCCTGAGGCGCTGGAGGAGCGACCAGCGGGGCAGGTGCCACGATCGGAGGCTGCGGCAGCGGCCTCGCGGCGACCGGCTGAGCCTGGGGCAGCGTTTGCGCCACCGCGACCTGCGGCTGCGTCTGCGCGATGGCGAGCGCGCTGGTGCCGGCGACCGCCGGTTGCGGCGTCGCAGCCATGGCGGCAGCGGCGGCCGAGATCGGCCCCATCGCAATCGCCGCGGGCTGCGGCGTCGGCGCCGGTGCGGCCGGAGCCATTGGCTCGGGCCGCGAGCGATCGCTCACCAGGCTGATCACCGGGCGCGGCTGAGCCATGGCGGCGGCATCGATGCCGGTCGCCACCACCGAGATCCGGATCCGGCCCTCGAGGGATTCGTCGAAGGTCGAGCCGAAGATGATGTTCGCCTCGGGGTCGACCTCCTCCCGGATGCGGTTCGCGGCCTCGTCGACCTCGAACAAGGTCATGTCCGGCCCGCCCGTGATGTTGATGAGCACGCCCTTGGCGCCCTTCATCGAGACATCGTCGAGCAGCGGGTTCGAGATCGCGGCTTCCGCGGCGTCGATCGAGCGGCGATCGCCGTCGGCCTCGCCGGTGCCCATCATCGCCTTGCCCATCTCGGCCATGATCGCGCGGATGTCCGCGAAATCGAGGTTGATGAGACCCGGCATCACCATCAGGTCGGTGACGCCGCGCACGCCCGAATAGAGCACGTCGTCCGCCATCTTGAAGGCGTCCGCGAAGGTCGTCTTCTCGTTGGCGACCCGGAACAGGTTCTGGTTCGGGATGATGATGAGGGTATCGACGTACTTCTGCAGCTCCTGGATGCCGGCCTCGGCTGTCCGCATGCGCTGCGCGCCCTCGAACTGGAAGGGCTTGGTCACGACGCCGACCGTGAGGATGCCGGCCTCGCGGGCCGCCCGCGCGATCACCGGACCCGCACCGGTGCCGGTGCCACCGCCCATGCCGGCGGTGATGAAGACCATGTTGGCGCCGCCAAGCGTCTCCATGATCTCCTCGAGCGCTTCCTCGGCGGCGATGCGGCCGACATCCGGACGCGAGCCCGCGCCAAGGCCCCGGGTCACGCCGATGCCGAGTTGGATCCGGCGCTCGCAGATCGACTGCTTCATCGCCTGCGCGTCGGTATTGCAGATGACGAAGTCGCACCCGACGAGGTTCGAGCGGATCATGTTGTTCACCGCATTACCACCGGCGCCGCCCACGCCGATCACGGTGATACGTGGCTTCAGCTCATGCTGCTCTTGGGGTACCGAAATGTTGATGGTCATCCTGTCCTCCGCGTAACTCCATGGTTCCAGCCGGTCGTCCACCGACCGGAATTGTGGTCCCGGCCCCCGCGGCAAGGGGGCCGGGTGAACTCAAATGTGCTCACGTATCCACACCCCGAAGCGGCCGAAGAGGCCGCCCGGCTCCTCCGCGGGCGCGGGACCCTGCCGCAGGGTCTCGGCCCGCTCCGAAAGTGCGAACTGCACAAGGCCGGCGCTCGTGGCGAACGCCGGTCCACCCGTTGCCTCGGCAAGCCCGGAAATGCGCAGTGGCTTGCCGACGCGAACCTGCTTGTCGAGGATCAACCCCGCGAGCTCGCGCATGCCGGGGAGCTGAGCCGCTCCACCCGTGAGCACGACGCGGCGGCCTGCGACCTTGTCGAAGCCGCTGGCCTCGAGGGAATTCCGCACGAGCTCGAAGGTCTCCTCGATCCGGGGCGCTATGATCCCGACCAGGAGCGACTTCGGCACATGCGTGACCTCGCCCTCTTCCTCCTCGCCCACCTGGGGCACGGTGATGGTCTCGCGCTCGTCTGCGGGCGAGGCGATGGCATTGCCGTAGAGCGTCTTCATGCGCTCGGCATGCACCACAGGCGTCGAGAGCCCGCGCGCGATGTCGTTGGTGACGTGGATGCCGCCCACTGGCACGCTGTCGGTGAACACGAGATTGCCTTCGAAGAAGACCGCGATTCCCGTGGTGCCGCCGCCCATGTCGATGACGGTGACGCCGAGCCCGGTTTCGTCCGACACCAACGACGAGAGGCCCGAGGCGTAGGGACTGACGACGAGCGCCGCTATATCGAGGTGGCAGCGCGCGATGCAGGCGGCGAGGTTACGCACCGCGCCTGACATCGCCGCTACGATGTTCATGTTGACGCCGAGCCGCTGGCCGAACATGCCGCGGGGATCGCGGATGCCACGGCTGTCGTCGATTGAGAAGCCCACGGGGACCGAGTGGATCACCTCGCGGTCCGCGGACTCCTTCAGCTGATAGCCCTGGTTCAGCACCTTGCGCATATCGGAATTGGTGATCTCGCGGCCGTTGATGGGTATCTCGGCCTTGACGATGCGCGAGGGCGTGAAGCCGCCGGAGATGTTCACCACGACTTCCGAGACGGTCTCGCCCGCCATCTCTTCGGCGGCGTGCACGGTGCTCAGGATCGCCTGGCTCGCGGCGTCGAGATCGACGATCAATCCGTTGCGCACGCCGCGGGAGACTTGGTGGCCGATGCCGATGATGCGCGGCCCGCCCTCTTCCACGCGTGCGAGGAAGCAGCAGAGCTTGCTGCTGCCGATGTCGAGCGCGGCGATCAGGCTGCCGCGAGCGCGCTCGCCGTGCTTTCTCATGTCGGCCTCCCGATGTTCTTCTTCTTGCTCGGCGCCGCGGGCTTGGCGGCTTCCGGCACCTGCAGCACCAACCGGTCGGGCAGGCGAAGGTCGACCTTCAGGATGTTGCGCTTCAAGAGACCGTCGGTGCGATCGAGCTGCGCGAGCTGATGCCAGGCGGCGCCCACGTTGTCCTCGGGCAGCGCCACGTCGATGCCGTTGTCGAGCTTCAGATTCCAGCGCCGTCCGCCGATTCGGACCGCCGCTGCCACGTGCGTCTGCAGCGCCGGCTCCGTCGCGAGCATTTCGAGGAGCGCCGACGCCGCCTTCGGCGCGTCGTCGCCTACCAGGATGACCAGGTCCGCGAATTCGTCGAGGCTCGGCACCGCCACGACCTCGCCCTCGCGATCGATCAGCTCGAGCTTGCCCTTGCGCTGCCAGAGCGCGAGCGGCTGCCGCTCCGTCACCTGCACGAAGAGCGTATCTGGCAGCAACCGCTCGACCGATGCCGAGCGGATCCACGGCAATGCCTCCAGCCGCGCCTTCGCCGCCGCCGGGCTGATCTCCAGCATGGGCGTGCCGCGCGCGGCGCAGAGCGCTGCCAGGATCGCATCCCCCCTCGTGCGGGCGCGGCCTTGCACCACGACGTCGTTCACAGTGAGGCCGGCGGACACGGTGAACGCGACGGCCTTGGCGCGGACATGCTCGATCGTCTCGGCATCCCAGCCACTGCGGTGTACGGCGTATCCACCGCCCCCCATCAGCAGCAGCACCGCCGCGGCGGCGCCAGCGCGCCAGACCCGACGCGGCGCGCGACGGCGGCGCGGCGTGCGCTGA